>NZ_JBEZGQ010000848.1:0-3642 GCF_040650095.1 Actinoplanes sp. NPDC048791
GAGCGCGTGGGCGTTGGTGGGCGCGTAGCAGCCGGTGTTGGCCTCCCGGTCGCTGGCGGCGTTGGCGGGCCGGTGCCCGGGCAGCTCCGGCAGGCCGTAGGTCCAGGTGCCGGCGTGCGTGCCGCCGTAGTAGCGGCCCCAGGCGTCGGCGTCGTGCAGCCGGAAGTCGGCGCCCAGATCGACGATCTTGACCCCGGCGGGCAGCTGCGCGGCCAGCGCCGCCGACTGCCCGTGCGGCAGAGCCAGGAAGACCAGATCAGCGTCGGCCAGGGTCTCCGCGTCGGTCACCCCGAGGACGAGATCCAGGCCCGCGAGCTGCGGGTGTACGGCGGCCACGGGCGTTCCCGCCTGACTGTGCGCCGTGGCGGCGACGAGGTCGAACTCGGGGTGCCCGGCGATCAGGCGCAGCAGCTCGCCCCCGGCGTACCCACTCGCCCCGGCGACAGCGACCCTGATTCCCATACTTACCTCCGCATGACTATGCAGAGGACGGTATCAACGCGCAGAGCCAGGAAGCAACCTCGAAAGGTGGCGCCCTCACCCGATCAGGTGCAGCCGCAACACCGCGTCACGGACCAGCAGCACCCCGATGATCGCCAGAACCCACCCCAGCGCCCCGTCCAGGTGCCGGGACATCCACGCGCTGACCAGCTGCAACGGTCTATCGATCCGACTGCCCAACGCGGTACGCACCCCGAGCAGCACCAGCGCGGGCAGCACCATCACGACGACGTACCCGGTGAGCAGCGCCACTCGCAGGGGCGCGCCGACGTCCGCCGCCGTCAGCAGGCCGATGGCCGCGAGGTACGGCACCATCGACAGCACCTCGATGCCCGCCGCGGCGACACCCCGCCCGGCCATCGCCCGCGGGGACGCCTCGGCGGTCGACAGCCGGGCCCGCCAGCGCGTCGCCGGGTCCGTCCCACCGCGGCGGGCGCGACGCCGGCGCACGCGCTTGGGCTCGAAGTAGAAGCTGAGCAGGAACAGTGCGGCACCCACGACCAGCTGGACCCAGCCGACGACGTCGTGGCCGTCGAGCAGGCCGCGCAGCGAGCCCGCGCCGGTGATCAGGATCAGCCCGACGACGAAGTAGAAGCCCGCGACCGTGGCGAGATAGACGAAGAACTGCGGCACCCGCAGCTTCGGCTCGAGCAGCATCCACAGGGGAATGAGCAGCGTACCGATGCTCGTGCTGTCGACCAGGGCCAGACCGGCCAGGGCGGCGACAAGAGTCCACTCCACCGCAAGGACTCTAGGTGCCACCCCCGACGCTCTGCTGCCCCACGGACGCGTGGTCCGGCGGGTGGCCCGGGTCAGCCGCTATCGTGCCCCGGTGAGGTCCACTGTGCGGGTACGTCATGTCCTGGCCGTCGGCGCGGTCCTGGCCGCGCTCGTCGGCTGCGGCTCCGCCGATCCGGCCGGTCCGGGGCCCGGAGGGCCGCCACCCGGCGGCTCGCCGCCACCCGGTGGACCTCCGCCAAGTGGTCCTCCGCCCGGCGGTGCTCCCCCGCCCGGGATGCTGCCGCCGCCGGACCGGGCGACCGCCGAGGCCTACGTCGCCGACCTGCGGCAGATCGACCCGGCCATCGTCGGCGACGGCGACCTCCGCCGGCTCGTCGACCGGGGCCTGAACCAGTGCGCCGGCGTCAAGGAGTGGCCGGACGACCAGGCCAAGCTGGTGGCGCTGACCAACCAGCGCTTCACCGCGCCGGACCATCCCGACGGCTTCGGCGAGGCCACCGCCGCCCGGATCCTCGAGGTCGTGCGCAAGCGGATCTGCCCCTCCTACTGAGAGGCGGTGGACGGTTGGCGACCTGGGCGGGTATGACTTCAGCCATGGCTGACAAGGAACTGGTCCGCATCCGGGAGACCGCCCTGGCGTACGCCGAGGCCGTCCGCACCACCCAGCGTTTCTTCGACCGCGTCGAGGACCTCGACGACCCGTCCGTGCAGGCCGAGTACGCAAACCTGGCCCAGCGCGAGAAGGAGGCCGCCGGGGCCCGCCTGGACGCCATCGACGCGGCCGGGATCGAGGTCCCGAGCGTGGACAGCAGCGACAACGACGCCTGACCGTACGCACGGGTTCACGGCGGTAGCTCCGGTTCCGGTACTGATTGACCGAAGATACGACCCCTGGGGTCGCCGGTACCGGTTCCGGGCTGTGCGACACTTCCGGACGCTTACCGATGTGTTGCGTTTCGGAGGAAACCTCGTGGCCGCTGCGGACCCGTACCGTGACCCCTCGCTGCCCGTCGAGCAGCGGGTCGAGGATCTGCTCGGCCGGATGACCCTGGCCGAGAAGGTCGGCCAGATGCTGCAGCTCGACGCGCGCGGCGACCTCAAGGACGCGGTCAGCACCCGGCTCGCCGGCTCGATCCTGCACGCCTCCCCGCAGCGCATGCTGGAGGCCATCGACCTGGCCGCCGGCACCCGGCTCGGCATTCCGCTGATCACCGCCGAGGACTGCATCCACGGGCACGGCTTCTGGCCCGGCGCGACGGTCTTCCCGACCCAGCTCGCCATGGCCGCCAGCTGGGACGCGGACCTGGTCGAGCGGGTGGCCCGGACCACCGCGATCGAGGTCTCGGCGACCGGCATCCACTGGACCTTCTCCCCCGTGCTGTGCATCACCCGGGACCTGCGCTGGGGCCGGGTGGACGAAACTTTCGGCGAGGACCCGTTCCTGATCGGTGAGCTCGGCGCCGCGATGGTCCGCGGCTACCAGGGCGACGGCCTGACCGACCCGACCGCCGTACTGGCCTCGGCCAAGCACTTCGCCGGCTACTCCGAGACCCAGGGCGGGCGCGACGCCAGCGAGGCCGACCTGAGCCCGCGCAAGCTGCGTTCGTGGTTCCTGCCGCCGTTCGAGCGGGTCGCCCGCGAGGGCTGCGCCACCTTCATGCTCGGCTACCAGTCGATGGACGGCGTGCCCATCACGCTCAACCGGTGGCTGCTCAACGACGTGCTCAAGCAGGAGTGGGGCTTCACCGGCACGCTGGTCACCGACTGGGACAACGTCGGCCGGATGGTCTGGGAGCAGAAGGTCTGCGCCGACCTGGTCGACGCCGCCGCGCAGGCCGTCCGGGCGGGCAACGACCTGGTGATGACCACCCCGGGCTTCTTCGAGGGCGCGCAGTCCGCGGTCGAGCAGGGCCGGATCAGCGAGGACGAGATCGACGCGGCGGTCCGGCGGATCCTGCGGCTCAAGTTCGAGTTCGGCCTCTTCGAGAACCCGCGGGCCCCGGACGCCGTACGGCAGGCCGCCGTGATCGGGCACCGCGACCACGCCGCGCTCAACCTCGAGATCGCCCGCCGCTCGCTGGTGCTGCTGCGCAACGACGGCACCCTGCCGCTGGCCGGTGGCCTGGTCGCCGACGCGGACGGGCGCGCCTCGGGGCTCACCGGCACGCGGACCGTCGCGGTCATCGGCCCCAACGCGGACGCCCCGCAGTCGCAGCTGGGTGACTGGGCCGGAGCCTCCGGGCAGGTCGACTGGATGCCCGACGGCCAGCCCCGCGAGCTGATCGAGACCGTGCTCGACGGCTTCCGCCGGGTCGCCCCGGCCGGCTGGACGATCACCACCGCCCTCGGGGCCGAGATCGAGCGGCTGGTGCCGGACCCGGCCGGTGCGTCGTACCCGGA
>NZ_JBEZGQ010000849.1:0-3625 GCF_040650095.1 Actinoplanes sp. NPDC048791
CAGCTCCCAGCTCCCAGCTCCCAGCTCCCAGCTCCCAGCTCCCAGCTCCCAGCTCCCAGCTCCCAGCTCCCAGCTCCCAGCTCCCAGCTCCCAGCTCCCAGCGAGTGTGAATCCCGGCTTCCGGCGCGTGCAGTGTTGTGACCGCGGCATTTTGCGCGGTTGTTGAGCTATTGCCAAAGAGTTGGCGCGCACTGGAGTTCAGGCAGACTCGCGCGGCGAATGCGCGACGGCCGCCGTCCGCAAATTCCGCTACGCACAGCGCCGGGGACGCTTCAGGTCGTCGTAGCTGGCCGCCTGCTCGGTGACGCTGGTCAGGAACGGCCCGAAGAGCACCGCCCTGGCCCGATCCTCATCGCGACCGCCTCGGCGCGGGCCCGGGAGACCAAGGTCGATGGCCACAACCGCCTGGGCGGGCGCATAACGGGCCAGAATCAGCTACATCGTTTGAATGGTGGCGATTCGTTCTTCTAGTTGTTCGATTGTTGCCTGGGCGCTCGGCGGGCCCCCGCACAGCCGCCGGAGCTCTGCGTGGATTTTGCCGTGGGGCAGGTTGGTGCGGTGGTGGTGGGCCGCCACCAGAGTGTTCAGCTGGCGGCGCAGACTGTTTCGGCGTTCGCCCGCGCTCAGCGTCACCACCGGCTCCCGTTGGGCCGGGACCGGCTCAGCCGCCTTCTGCCGCTTCTGAGCCGCCAGTTGCTCACTCTGCCGCTTTTCGAGCAGCACGCTCACCTGGTCGGGCGTCAGGAGGCCCGGCAGCCCCAGGTATTCCTCTTCCTCGGGCGTTCCGGTGCGCGCCCCGGTGCCGAACGAGGCGCCGTCGTAGATCACCTGGTCGAGCTCGGCCGTCGCTGACAGGGCTTCGAAGCGCTTCTCCAGGTCGCCCTCGGCGTCTTCGGCTCGCTGGGCGCGTTCCAGCAGGGCGTCGTCCAGGCCGTCGGGGTCTTTCGGGGCGCCCAGGATGTGGTCGCGTTCTGCTTCCATCTCGCTGGCCAGGCCCAGCAGGTGCGGGACGCTGGGCAGGAAGACCGTCGCCGTTTCCCCGGTGCGGCGGGCCCGGACGAACCGGCCGATCGCCTGGGCGAAGTACAGCGGGGTCGAGGCGCTGGTCGCGTACACGCCGACGGCCAGGCGGGGGATGTCGACGCCTTCCGACACCATGCGGACCGCGACCATCCAGCGTTCGTCGGAGACCGCGAACGAGGCGATCCGGGCCGAGGCGCCCTGGTCGTCGGAGAGGACGACCACCGCCGGCTGGCCGGTGATCTCGCCGAGGAGCTTCGCGTACGCCCGGGCGGTCTGCTGGTCGCTGGCGATGACCAGGCCGCCCGCGTCCGTCATGCCGTGCTCGCGGAGCCGGGACAGCCTCGCGTCCGCCGCGCGTAGCACCTGGGGCATCCAGTCGCCGCGGTGGTCCAGCGCCGTCCGCCAGGCCTGGGCCACCAGGTCCTTGGTCATCGGCTCGCCCAGCCGGGCCGCCAGCTCGTCGCCGGCGTTGGTCCGCCACCGGGTCTCTCCGGAGTACGCCATGAACAGCACCGGCCGGACGACGCCGTCGCGCAGCGCGTCCGAGTAGCCGTAGACCGAGTCCGAGCGGGACCGCTGGAGGCCGTTGTCGCCGCGTTCGTAGACGACGAACGGGATCGGGTTGTCGTCCGAGCGGAACGGCGTGCCGGTGAGCATCAGCCGGCGTTCGGCCTCCTCGAAGGCCGACTTCACGCCGTCGCCCCAGGTGCGGGAGTCGCCGGCGTGGTGGATCTCGTCCAGGATGACCATCGTCGGGCGGGTCATCGTGCGCCGCCGGTGCACCGCCGGTGCCATGCCGACCTGCGCGTACGTCAGCACGGCCCCGTGGAAGTCGCGGGACGAGTGCACGTCGGCGTTGCGGAACGACGGGTCGAGCTGGATGCCGACGCGGGCCGCCGCGTTCGCCCACTGGGTCTTCAGGTGCTCGGTCGGGCAGACCACGGTGACCGCCTCGACGGTGCCGTCGGCGAGCAGCTCGGCGGCGATCCGCAGGGCGAAGGTGGTCTTGCCCGCGCCCGGGGTCGCGACGGCCATGAAGTCGGGGCTGCGCCTGCGCAGATACTCCACCAGGGCTTTGCGCTGCCAGGCGCGCAGCGGCGGGAAGGTCTCCAGTTTCGGCAGGGGCGGACTCAAGCTCGACGATCCTCTCGACTCACACCACACAGCAAAATGCCCCCGCGCAACGGCCGCAGAGGCGAAACCCAGCATAGCGGCGGCGGGCCGCCACCGTGGTCACGGCACAGCGACGGGCGCCGACCAGCGCCGGTACAGCGCCAGCAGCCGTACCCCGGTCATCGCGGCCGCGGCCGACGCCAGCGGGACCGGGCCGGCCAGGTCGAGCCTGTTCAGCAGGGTCACCGTCGCCGCGCCGCCCAGCGCGACCACCGCGTAGATGTCGCGTTGCAGGACCACCGGGATCTCCCCGGTGAGCAGGTCGCGGGCCAGGCCGCCGCCGATGCCGGTGAGCATGCCGATCAGGCAGGCGCCGACCGCCGGCAGGCCGGCATCCAGAGCTTTGATGGTGCCCAGGACGGTGAACAGGCCCAGGCCGGCGGCGTCGAGGAGCAGCACCGTACGCCGCAGCCGGTTGAGCTGCGGGTGCAGGTAGAACACCGCCACCGAGGCGCTCACCGCCGTGACGGCGTACCGCCAGTCGGAGAAGGCGAGCGGCGGTACCGCGCCGATCACGAGATCGCGCAGGATGCCGCCGCCGAGGGCTGCGACGAAGCCGACGAAGCCGACGCCGAACAGGTCGAGCCGCTTCGCGACGGCGGCGCTGGCGCCGGAGGCCGCGAAGACGGCCACGCCGATCAGGTCCGCGACCAGCAGGCTGTAGCTGCCCGTCACGAGAACCGGCCTGGGGTCAGTGCTTCATCGACTCGTAGATCTCCTTGCACTGCGGGCACACCGGCGAGCCCGGCTTCGGCGACTTGGTCACCGGGAACTTCTCCCCGCAGAGAGCGATCACGAAGGTGCCCATCACGGCACTCTCGGCGATCTTCTCTTTGCGCACGTAGTGGAACATCTCGGGACCGGTGTCGGCGTCCTTGGTCTCCGGACGCTCCAGGATCTGCGTGCTCACGGCATCTGCCCTTCATGAGTCTCATGACTGTGTGCTCAACGGCACAGCACCGGTGAATCGGCGCTGTTGCCGGGCCCGCGTGCCCCCCGGTCACCGCGGAAGAAGCTCCAACCCACAAGTCTGACACCTCACGCCTGGTCGGTCCAACGACAACGGAGCCGCAGGGCACCGTACCGTTGCCATCGTGACCGATTCCACGCGGCAGATGGGCCGCTATGCCATCCGTTACGGCGACCATGTGTCCCGGGCGCGCCGCGACGGCCGCCCGGTGGTGGCCCTGGAGAGCACGATCGTCTCGCACGGCCTGCCCCGGCCCGACAACCTGCGGGTCGCCCGGGAGATCGAGCAGACCGTCCGGGACAACGGTGCCGTCCCCGCGACCATCGGGATGATCGGCGGCGAGCTCGTCGTCGGCCTCGAGGACCACCAGATCGAGCACCTGGCCGGCGCCGACGGGGTGGCCAAGCTCTCCGTCCGCGACCTGGCCGTCGCCGCCGCCACCGGCGCCGACGGGGCCAC
>NZ_JBEZGQ010000850.1:0-3625 GCF_040650095.1 Actinoplanes sp. NPDC048791
GGCCGAAGCACTCGGGGCAGCCGACCCGGACGGTACGGGCACTCCCGAGGCGCTGGGTCCGGCCGTCGGGGCGCCGGGGATCGCCGGCACGCCGGGTTCCGCCGGCGGCCGGGCGCCGGGCAGCGGGGGCAGGGGCCCGCCGGGCCGGGTGACCACGGGTCCGGTGCCGGGCAGTCCGAGCTGATCGACGCCGCCGGTCCAGGCCCACGACAGGGTGGCCACCACGGAGAGGGCAAAGATCGCCGTCATGGCGATGAGGTGCAGAAGCCTGGTCCGGCGCGGTCGACGTCTCACGATCGCCCACTATGCGACCTAAAGTCCGTTTTGTCGACTACCACGGCCGGTTCGCCGCGTGGCGACGGTCTAGATCAGACAGAGTGCCGACCCCGCTCGACCGCAAGGAGTGCGGCTGCGAAACTGTCCCTCAAGCCGCTGCAAGGGGAGTCTTAGGTGAACGACGGTTCTGTGCTGCCCGAGGACGTGCTGCGTGACGCGCCGTCGTACACGCCGCGCGCACACGAACTCGCCGACCTGGAGTTGCTGCTCTCCGGGGCGTACGCGCCGCTGACCGGCTTCCTCGGGCGGGCCGACCTGACGGCCCTGCGCCGCCGCGGCCGGCTCGCCGACGGGACCCCGTGGCCGGTCGGGGTCACCTGCGAGATCCCCGCCGAGATGGGCGCGGCCCTGGACCTCGACGATCCACTGCGCCGCACCGTGGTGCTGACCGACCCCGAGGGCGCGCCGGTCGCCGCGGTGGAGGTCAGCGACGCCTGGCCGACCTCCGAGCAGATGTACGCCATCGGCGGCACAGTGCGCCGGATGGGCGACGGCGGGCACGGGCCGTTCCAGCGGCTGCGGCGTACCCCGGAGGAAGTGAAGGCCCTGCTCCCGCCGGGCCGGGTCCTCGGGGTCATCGCCGACCGGCCGCTGCACCGCCCGCAGCTGGCCCAGATCGCGCACGCCGCCCGCACCCTGGCGGCGCACCTACTGATCATCATCCCGGTCACCGGCCCCGGCCCGGACGGGCTGCCGCCGGAGGCCTTGGTCCGCGCGATCTTCGCGGCCCGCGACCGGATGCCACCGGCCACGATCGTCGCGGTGCCGCTGATGCCGCGCAACGACGAGATGCGCGACGCGCTGCTGCGGGCCCGGGTGGCGACGGCGTACGGCGTCACCCACGTCCTGTCCACCGGCGACATGCTCTCCGGCGGCGGCCTGCGGGTGCTGGTCCCCCGCGAGCTCGCCTACGACAACCGCGACGGTCAGTGGCGCTGGCGCGACGACATCCCGCCCCGCAACCGCCGGCTGGCGATGACCCCGGCCGAGGTGGAGGACCTGCTCGACCGCGGCTTCCCGCTGCCCGAGTGGCACACCCCGCCGGCCGTGGCCAAGGAGCTGTCCCGGGTCCGTCCGCCGCGCCGGCACCGCGGCCTGGTCGTCTTCTTCACCGGCTTCTCCGGCTCCGGCAAGTCCACGATCGCCCGCGGCCTGGCCGACTCGCTGCGGGAGAGCGGCGAGCGCACGATCACTTTCCTCGACGGCGACGTGGTGCGCCGCGAGCTCTCGGCCGGGCTCGGTTTCAGCCGGGCCGACCGCGACCGCAACGTGCGGCGGATCGGCTGGGTGGCGGCCGAGGTGGCCCGGCACCGCGGCATGTCGATCGCCTGCCCGATCGCCCCGTACGCCGACGCCCGGGCGGCCGTGCGCGCGATGGCCACCGAGGCCGGGGCCGGGTTCGTGCTGGTGCACGTGGCGACCCCGCTGGAGGTCTGCGAGCGCCGCGACCGCAAGGGCCTGTACGCCCGCGCCCGGGCCGGCCAGCTGCGCGGGATGACCGGCATCGACGACCCGTACGAGGTGCCGGCGGACGCCGAGCTGACCCTGGACACCACGGACATGACCGTGGTCGAGGCCATCGACGTGGTGCTGGCGTACCTGGTGGAGAGCGGCTGGGTGGAACCGAACATGAAGTAACCGGTGGCGGCGGAGTAGTTACGCATCGGCGCACGGGCCGTTTACCCCCTACGGGGGCGAAACGCCCGATTGCCGTCAACTCACTCCACACCCCGAAAGGGCCGCCGAACCGATGGAAGATCCGCGCCCGGTGTCCGCCGACCTCTCGCATTACCTGGGCGTCTTCCGCCGGCACTGGTGGGTCGTGCTCGCCGCCACGGGGGCCGGGCTCGGGCTCGGCGCCCTGGTCACCCAGGTCGTGCCCAAGGTCTACGAATCATCGACCTCGGTGCTGGTGCAGGCCGTGTCCGGGGACACCAACGCCTCCGGCGGCCGGACCAAGGGCCCGATCAACCTGGACACCGAGGCCCAGCTGGTCGGCTCGGGCGCGGTCGCGGTCAAGGCCGCGGCCCTGCTGCGCTCGCCGATCTCGCCGATCGAGCTGGCCCACGACGTCTCCGTCGAGGTGCCGGCCAACACCACCGTGCTGGTGATCCGCTTCCAGGCGGACACCCCGCAGGGCGCGCAGGCCGGGTCGCACGCGTTCGCCGAGGCGTACCTGCGCAACCGCGAGGAGACCGCCCGGGCCGGGCTGGACCAGCAGATCAAGACGCTCAACCTCAAGGCCAAGCAGCTCACCACCAACCTGAGCAGCATCAACAACCGGCTGGCCAAGGCCGCGGACGGCAGCTTCGAGCGCAGCAACCTGGAGAGCCTGCGGAACAACTCGCAGAACCAGCTCAACAACATCACCGGCCGGCTCAACGAGCTGACCACCGCCACCGTGGGCGCCGGCAGCATCATCAGCGACGCCCGGGCGCCGGAGACCCCGATCAGCCCGAACGCGATGCTCAACATCGCCACCGGCGGGATGGTCGGGCTGCTGGCCGGGCTGGCGCTGGCCTTCATCCGGGAACGCTTCGACCGGCGCCTGCGCAGCGCGGCCGACGTGCGCGACCGGGGGCGGATCCCGGTGCTGGCGGCACTGGACGAGCGGACCACCCCGCACTTCGACGACGTGCTGCAGCCGTACGGGCCGGGCGGGCGGGTCTTCAACCGGCTGCGCAACGAGATCCTGGCCAGCCTGAACAGCGGGGACCAGATCATCGTGGTGACCGGGGCCAGCCGGGGCTCGGCGACCACGCTGGTGGCGGCGAACCTGGCTGCGGCGTTGGCACGTACCGGAAGTGATGTCGTGCTGATCGGCGCGCACCTGCCGGACAGCGTCGTGGACGCGGCCCCGCTGGCCCGGATGCTCGGCGTCGCGCCGATGCCGGGCCTGTCCGACCTGCTGGCCGGCCGGATCGGTCTGCACAAGGCGATGCAGCGCACCCCGCGCATCCCGTCGCTGCGGGTCATCACGACCGGCGGCGCGGCGACCGCGGCCGGGCTCATGCAGTCCCAGCGGTTGCGCGACACGCTGGAGGCGCTGCGCCGGCAGACCGGTTACGTGGTCATCGAGGCGCCGTCGACCAGCAGCAGCGCCGACGCGCAGAGCCTGGCCAGCCTGGCCGACGCCGCCATCCTCGCGGTCGAGCTGCGCCGGGCCAAGCGCCCGGCCCTGCTGGACGCGGCCGAGCAGCTCAGCCGGGTCGGCACGCCGCTGCTGGGTGCCGTGGTGCTGCCCCGGCTGAACGCGATGCGGGCCGACGAGCAGAACCTGCCGGTGGTC
>NZ_JBEZGQ010000851.1:0-3607 GCF_040650095.1 Actinoplanes sp. NPDC048791
CGCGGCGCTGCTCGGCGGGGCGTCGCTGGCCGGCGGGCGCGGCACTCCGGCCGGGCTGCTCGCCGGTGCGCTGTCGGTGGCGCTGCTCGCCCAGATCGTGGCCGTCGCCTACCTGCCGGACTACTCGACCCAGCTGTTCTACGCGGCGCTGCTGGCCGTGGTCGTCGCCATCGACTCCCCGGGCCTGCGCCGAGGGCTGGAACGCCTCCGGGCCAGGACCGGGCCGGTGGGGGTGTGATGGGCAATCTCAGTTTCGACTTCTCCGGGCGTACGGTGCTGGTCACCGGGGGCGCCCGCGGGGTCGGCCGGGCGATCGGCGAGCACTTCCGGGCGGCGGGCGCCGCGGTCTACCTGGTGGACGTCGAGCCCGAGGTGGTCGCGGCGACCGCGGCCGAGGTCGGGGCGGTGGGACTGGCCGCCGACGTCAGTGACAGCGCGCAGGTCGACGCCGTCGTGGCCCGGGTGGTGGCCGAGACGGGCCGGATCGACGTGCTCGTCAACAACGCCGGGATCCTGCGCGACGGCGTGGTGTGGAAGCTCAGCGACGGCGACTACGAGGCCGTGATGGCGGTGCACGCGGGCGGGACGTTCCGGTTCACCCGGGCGGCCGTTCCGCACTTCCGCCGGCAGAACCGGGGGCGGATCATCAACGTGACCTCGTACACGGGGTTGCGCGGCAATCCGGGCCAGTCGAACTACGCGATGGCCAAGGCCGGGATCATCGGCTTCACCAAGACCACCGCGAAGGAGCTGGCCCGGTTCGGCACCACCGTCAATGCGATCTCACCGAACGCGCGGACCCGGATGATCGCCTCGGTCCCGCCCGGCAAGCTCGCCGAACTGACCGGGGCGATCCCGATGGGCCGCTTCGCCGACACCTCCGAGATGGCGGCCGCCGTGGCGTTCCTGGCCTCCGACGAAGCGTCCTACATCACCGGTGTCGTCCTGCCGGTCGACGGAGGACTCTCTCTGTGACCCCACCCCGAAGGAGCACGACATGAGTGACTCACCCACCACCGTGGTCTCGGACGCCCACTTCCTGGAGGCGCCCCGCTGGCACGAGGGCCGGATCTGGTTCTCCGACTTCTACGGCTACCGCGTCTCGTCGGCCGCCGAGGACGGCTCGGACCTGCGGGTCGAGGCCGAGGTGCCGGGACAGCCGTCCGGGCTGGGCTGGCTGCCCGACGGCCGGCTGCTGATCGTCGCCATGACCGAGCGCCGGGTGCTGCGCCGCGAGCATGACGGCACGCTCGTCACCCATGCCGACCTTTCCCCGTACGCCAAGGGGCTCGCCAACGACATGTGCATGGACGCGCAGGGCCGTGCGTACGTGGGCAACTTCGGTTTCGACCTGATGGCCGGCGCCCCGATCGAGCCGACCTCGCTGCACCGCGTCGACCCCGACGGCACCGTCACCGAGGTCGCCGACGACCTGTGGTTCCCCAACGGCAGCGCGATCACCGCCGACGGCGTCCTGCTGGTCGTGGAGACCTTCGGCGACCGGGTCAGCGCCTTCGACCTCACCGCTGACGGCCGGCTGACCAACCGCCGGGTATGGGCCGAGTTCGGGCCGCTGCCCACCGACCGCTCGCTGGAGAAGACGCTGCCGGCGCTGACCGTCGCCGGGGACGGCGCCTGTCTCGACGCCGAGGGCGCGCTGTGGATCGCCGACGCGACCGGCAGCCGCCTGATCCGGGTGACCGAGGGCGGCACGATCACCGACGAGATCCGTCCCGGCACCCCGGTCTACGCCTGCGGCCTGGGCGGGTCCGACGGCCGCACCCTGTACGCGTGCGCCGCCCCGGACTTCCACGACGAGGCCCGCAAGGCCGCCACCGAGGCCCGCCTGCTCGCGATCCGCGTCGACGTCCCGGCCGCCTGAGCCATGCGCGGCCTGATGCAGGACCGGGCTCTCGACGTCGGCATGCTGATGCGCCGCGCCGAGGGACTGTTCGCGCGCAAACGGGTGGTCACCGCCACCGCGGCCGGCGAGGTCACCGCCACCTGGGGCGAGGTCGTCGCCCGGGCCCGGCGGCTGGCCGGTGTCCTCGAGCTGCTCGGCGTGCTGCCCGG
The DNA here is from genome assembly GCF_040650095.1 of Actinoplanes sp. NPDC048791. NCBI lineage: Bacteria > Bacillati > Actinomycetota > Actinomycetes > Micromonosporales > Micromonosporaceae > Actinoplanes > Actinoplanes sp. NPDC048791. The sequence goes on from NZ_JBEZGQ010000851.1 coordinate 2,074, forward strand.
TGCCCGGGTCGCGACCTTCGGGTGGAACTCCCAGCGCCACCTGGAGCTCTACTTCGCGGTGCCGAGCGCGGGACGGGTGCTGCACACCCTCAACCACCGGCTCTTCGCCGCCGAGCTGACCGGAATCCTGGCCGACGCGGCCGACGACGTGCTCTTCGTCGACCGGTCCCTGCTGCCCACGGTGTGGCCGGTGATCGGGCCGGCGCCCACCGTCCGGCACGTCGTGGTCATGGACGACGGCGGCGACGAGCCGATCCCGGACGACGCCCGGGTGCTCGACTACGAGGAGCTCCTCGCGCGGGTGCCGCAGCCGGTGGCCCCGGCCGTCGTCGCCGAGGACGACGCCGCCGGCCTGTGTTACACGTCGGGCACCACCGGACGGCCCAAGGGCGTGCTCTACAGCCACCGGTCCATCGTGCTGCACACGCTGGCCCTGCTCGCGGCCGACAGTTTCGCGATCAGCGAGCGCGACGTGGTCATGCCGATCGTCCCGATGTTCCACGTCAACGCCTGGGGACTGCCGTACGCCGCCGCGATGGCCGGAGCCGGTCTGGTGCTGCCCGGCCCGCGGATAAGCCCGGACGCGCTCGCGGCGGCGCTGACCCGGCACCGGGTCACGTTCACCGCCGCCGTACCCGCGATCTGGCGTGCTCTGGAGCCCCTGCTGCCCGGGCTCGATCTCTCGGCGTTGCGGATGACCGTCAGCGGCGGCAGCGCACTGCCGGTCTCGCTGGCCCGGGAGTACGAGGACGCCGGTGTCACGCTGAGCAGTTCGTGGGGGATGACCGAGACCAGCCCGCTGGTCACCTGCGCGCGGCTCGCGACGATCCACGACGGGCTCGACGCCACCGCCCGGCGCGAGGTGCTGTGCTCACCCGGCCGCCCGGTCCCGCTGACGGAGGTGCGGCTCGTCGGTGAGGACGGCACCATCGTGGCCCACGACGGCAGCACTCCGGGGGAGGTGCAGGTCAGCGGGCCGACCATCGCGGCCGGCTACTTCGGCGCCGGGGCCGGCGAGGCGAACCTGACCGCCGACGGCTGGCTGCGCACCGGCGACATCGCCACGATGGACGCGGACGGCTACCTGCGGATCGTCGATCGCACCAAGGACCTCGTCAAGTCGGGCGGGGAGTGGATCTCGTCGGTCACGCTGGAGAACGAGATCATGGCGCACCCGGACGTGCTCGAGGCCGCCGTGGTCGCCGTACCCGATCAGCGGTGGGGTGAGCGCCCCCTGGCGTGCGTGGTCGTCACGCCGGGCCGGGCTCTCACTGCCGATGATCTGCGGGCGCACCTCGCCGGCCGGGTGGCCTCGTGGTGGGTGCCCGACGAGTTCCGCTTCGTGGCCGAGATCCCCAAGACCGCCACGGGCAAGTTCGCCAAGGTGGCCCTGCGCCGGCTGATCGGTCAATGAGCAGCCGCGTACGCCGCTGACGCGATGGCCTCGTGCCCGGCGGCGTTGGGGTGGTCGCCGTCGGCGGCGAGCAGCGAGGTCGGGTCGCCGGTCCCGGTGCCGCCCTTGAACACCGGCAGC
>NZ_JBEZGQ010000852.1:0-3606 GCF_040650095.1 Actinoplanes sp. NPDC048791
TGGGAGCCAGAGGACTAGGACGCGACGACGGCGGACCCCCGCCACTCAGACGGACGGGTCCCAGGCGATCAGCTGGTCGAAGATGCGACGGTCGCCGTCGAGCTCCACGGCATCCAGCGGGATGCGGCCGTAGAACATCAGGACCAGGTCACTGGCCGGGCCCCGGGCGGAGACGTCGGCCACGTCCGGGTCCTCGCCGGCAGCGGGCGTGAGATGGGCTACCTGTGCTCCGTCGGGGGAGAGCCGCAGGCGCCAGGAGCGGCCCTCGGTGGCGTGGTATTCGACGACGGCGGGTTCGTGGGGCCAGGCGACCGTCGTCGCGCAGAGGGTGAACTGGCAGTCGTCGAAACCGTCGAGGGCGACCTCCTCCGACAGCGGCTGCGGGGCGCCCACGGTGAGCTGGGCGTCGTAGGTGTGGACCGCGATCTCGGGGACCTGTCGCCGCGCCCAGGCGCCCGCGGTCTGTGGTGACGGGGAGTCGTCCCACCACGTCCAGCAACAGCGGTCCGGGCCGGCCGCCCGCAGCGCGCTCGTCAGTTGGTCGACGGACTCGGTCCACCAGGCCAGCAGCGCCTCGCGTTCCCGGGGCGCACCCCTGCCGTCATCCCAGGCCGACTTGTCCGGGGGCGCGTCGGCGGGCCCGGCGGCGACGATGGCGGCTGACTTGCGGCGGCCCAGGCCCACGTGTTGCACCAGATCGAACAGCGTCCGCCCGGGATGGGTCGGCACCGGCACGTCGAGGCTGGGTGCCGTGGCGACCGCCGTGCGGAAGGCGGCCGACCGGTCGTTGATCAGCCGCAGATGATCAGGAAACGTGAGGGTCTTGTGCACCGCGGCTTTCTACCACTGTGCAGCGACGATCGGACAGCGGTTATCGGAACAGGGCGGCCCGGACCAGGTCGAGTGCCGCCTGCGGCGTCAGGCCCAGCGCGGTGACCTGCTCGGCGTAGCGTTGCGCGGCCTTCTGCGCCGCCGCCGGGGTCTGCGCGGCCCGGGCCGTGATCACCGTGCCGGCCCGGCCGCGGGTCTCGACAAGACCGGCCTGCTCCAGCTCGCGGTAGGCGCGGGCGACGGTGTTCGCGGCCAGGCCCAGCTCGGTGGCGAGCTGCCGCACCGGCGGCAGCTTCGCGCCGGCCGCCAGCGCACCGACGGCGGCCAGCTCGGCGATGCGCAACCGCACCTGCTCGTACGGCGGCACCGCCGAGTCCGCGTCGATCACGATGTCCACCGCAGCCCCCGGGTCCGGCTCAGAGCAGCCGCGGCGGCGTGTTGCCGGCCGCGACGATGGCCCGGCGCATCGGGACCATCGCCAGCAGGATGCCACCGACGATGAAGAACACCACCAGCGACACGAGCCCGATGCGGTAGCTGTTGGTCAGCTGGAACACCAGCCCGAAAGCCAGCGGCCCCAGCCAGCTCGTGCCCTTGTCGCTGATCTCGTAGAAGCCGTAGTACTCGCCTTCGCGGCCGTCGGGGATCAGCTGGCTGAACAGCGAACGGCTCAGCGCCTGGCTGCCGCCCATGACCAGGCCGATGGCGACGCCCAGCAGCATGAACGGCAGCGGCTCACCCTCGGGCAGCCAGAACGCGGCCAGGATGACCCCGAGCCAGCCGACCAGGGCGATCAGCACGGTCTTGCGGGCACCGATGCGCTCGGCGACCGCGCCCAGCAGCAGCGCCCCGCCGAACGCCAGGAACTGCACGATCAGGATCGTCACGATCAGCGCGCTCTGCGGCAGGTTCAGCTCCTCGGTGCCGAACTGGCTGGCCAGGGCGATGACCGTCTGGATGCCGTCGTTGTAGATCAAAAACGCGAGCAGGAAGAACAACGTCAACGGGTACGCCCGCAGGCTGCGGATGGTGCTGCCGAGCTGGCGGAAACCGTCGGTGAGCACGTTGCCGCCCGCCGTACCGGCCTCGGCGCTGGGGTGCTCGCGCAGCCGGCGCAGCGGCACCAGGGTGAACACCGCCCACCACACCCCGGCCGACACGATGCACCAGCGGGCCAGGTCCAGGGTGCGCTGGTCGTCGCCGTCGATGGTGAGCCAGGTGACCACGGCCAGGTTGAGCAGCAGCAGAACCCCGCCGCCGAGGTAGCCCAGCGCCCAGCCGCGGCTGGACACCTTGTCGCGTTCGTCGGGCCCGGCCAGGCGCGGCAGGAACGAGTTGTAGACGACCACCGACGCGCCGAACGCGATGTTGGCGACGATGAACAGCAGCCCGCCCAGCAGGTACCGCTCGCCGGTCACGAACGCCATCGCGATGGTCGCGCCGGAGCCGAGGAACGCCGCGGCGGCCAGCAGCGGCTTCTTACGCTCGGCCCGGTCGGCGACCGCACCCATCACCGGCAGCACGAACACGGTCAGCAGCACCGACAGCGACACCAGGTACGGGAAGTAGGAGCCGGCGGCGATGCTGAGGCCGAACGGGTGCACCCGCGCGTCGCAGTCGTCGGCGCCCAGCGCGCACCCGGCGGCCTGCTCGGTGACGCTGGTCAGGAACGGCCCCAGGAACACCGTGATGACGGTGGTGGAGAAGGCGGACATCGCCCAGTCGTAGAAGTACCAGCCGGTACGTTCACGCCGGTTGCTCACCGGGACGGTGGTGGTCATCAGGGTGGCTCCAGGCGGAAAGGCGGGGGACGGCGCGCTGATGATGCCATCTCAGCGCCGTCCTGGGTACAGCCAACTCGCGGGTCAGGCCTCCGGCTGCCACCACTTGGCCAGAGTGCTGGTGGCCGGGTCGTCGGAGTCGGCCAGCGCGGCCCACGGGTCGACGCCGGGCGGCAGGTCCTCGCCGGCGTACGCGGCCAGGTCCTGCGCCGGTACCGGCTCCTCGGCCACCGCCTCGACCAGCCCGGAGTGGTACAGCCCGAGACTGCCGGTGTCGATCCACGGGAACCCGTCGACCGGCTCCGGCAGCGGCCCCACGTCGACGACCGGTGGGAACATGCTGACCTGATCCAGGTCCGGCGCCGCGTCGGGATCCGCACCGACCGGACCCATGCCGTGCCCGTCGGTCACGTCGACGACCCCGGCCCCGGTGTCGTCGTCGTGGCCGGTGCCCGGCTCGTGCTGGTCGTCCCAGCCGCCGTCGGTGGCGTCGTGCGGGGCGTCGAGGTCGTGCCCGGCGTCCAGCTGGTGGGCGTCGAAGCCGGCCTGGTCGGCGTCGTCGTGACCGAACAGGTCGTCGTGGAACGGGCTGTCCGCCCCGGCGTCGTCGTGCCCGCCCGGGTCGTGGAGGCCGGCGTCGTGGGCCTCGCCGGGCTCGTCGTGACCGTCGGCGTGCGAGAAATCCGGCCAGCCGTGCTCGTCGCTCATGTCGCCTCCTCATCGGCGGGTGCGGGGGTCAGGGAACGCGCCCGCGTGAGAACCTCGTCGACCTGCCTGATCCGGGTGCGGACCGCGGCCAGGTCCGCGGTCGCCTGGGTGCGCCGTTTCGCGCGGCCGGCGGCGTCCTCGGCCGCGGCGGCGTCGATGTCGGCGATGTGCGCGTCGAGCTCACGCAGCCGCCGCTCGACCGCGTCGTCGACGGCGACGCTGAGCGCGTACTGCAGGTCGGTGAAGCGGTAGGAGATCTCGTCGGACAGCGCCGCGCGGGCCTCGC
>NZ_JBEZGQ010000853.1:0-3600 GCF_040650095.1 Actinoplanes sp. NPDC048791
GCCCGGCCGACGCCACGTCCACCGCCGGTCACCACGTAGGAAGCCATGCCCTCAGCTTTCCAGCCGGGCGGCTGCGGCCCAGCGCCGGGCGGCCGGCACCGCTACGCTGCCCAGCGGCGCGATGGCCCGGGCGACGGCGCCACCCAGCGCAGCGTCTGATCCAGGGTGTCGCGCACTGGCGGGCGGCCGAAGGCGCCCAGCGGTGTCCAATGTGTTCAACGCGTCGAGCAGCTCCGGCTCGCCTGGGCGCCGGGCCAGTTCACGCAGCACCGATCGGTGCAGCCGCTCGCGTGCCGGATCTCGCAGCACGGCCAGCAGCTCGCCGTTCGACCAAGCCAGGTGCGGCGACGGCGGCGCACTCCGCTGCGCCGGCGGCTTCCGATCGATGTGTTCGAGCACTTCCGGTCCGCGCTGCCCGCGCAAGATGTAGTCGCGGACGCCGGCAATCACCTCCTCGAACCCGGCCGCGCCCAGACAGGCCAGCACACCGAGAGCGACAGTGAACTCCGGCTCGGCGGCGTGCAGCCGCGCGAGGATCGGCTGGATCGGCAGGCCGAGGTCCCGGACGAGCCGGGCCAGATAGACATCCCGTGAATCGACCTGCCAGTCCCAGGCGTACTGGTGCCGCAGGCAGGCCTCGACGAGCGCCGGATCCCGGACCGCGCGGGCGCCCCGGCCGAGCCCCCGCTGCAACTGCCCGGCGACTGTGTCCGGGGAGTCGTAGACGATCACGGCGCCAGCCGAGCGGCCGCCGCGTCGCGGACGTCGGGGGTTTCGATGGGGTCGTCGCGCAGGTAGACCAGGCGTTCCCGGATCCGGGGAGAGAGCCGCACCCGCTGCACGGCCAGCAAGCGGACGTCCCCCTCGCAGTCCCACAGCCCTTCCCGCAGGCCACTCTCGGCGCCGTCCGGATCCAGCGCGAGGTAAGCACGCAGATAGCTCGCGCGTTCGTAGCTGTGCGGGGTGAACCACAACCGGCGCAGCAGCTTCGGGACGCCGGCCGTGCCCGGTCCGCCGATGCGCGCCAGTCCGTCGACGAGGCGGTCGTAGCCGCAACGGTCGCCGGCGCGGGTATCGAGCCAGGCGATGCCGTCGAGCAGCAGCGGCACATCAGACTCATCGCCGTGGGCGGCGGCAAAGAGCAACCTGTTCCAGCGGTCCGGGTCGGCCGTCTCCCGCTCCTCATCCCCCGGCGGGACGGCCGGATCACCCGGCGGGACGGCCGGATCACCCGGCGGGACGGCCGATTTCGGCGCGGCCGGGCCGTCCACCGGTGGCCGCAGGTCCTCCCAGTGCTCGACGGGCCACTCCCGCGACACCACCTGCAGCACCTCCCACCCTCGGGAGCCTTCGATCACGTAGCGGCGGACCTCGTCCACCACGCCGTCCACACCGGCCCGGCCCAGAACTTCCAGGACCTCCAGCGTGTTGGTGAACTCGTTGTTCTCCTCGTCGGGATCCGCGGCGTGCAGCCGGTCGGTGAGTGGCTCGGCGCTGAGCCCGAGGTCACGGATCAGCCGGGCCAGGTAAACAGCGCGCTCGTCGATGCTCCACCACCAGCGGAAGTCACGGCGGACACACGCGTACACGGTCTCGGCGTCGCTCGCCTCGCGGGCGCCCCGGCCGAGGCCGCGCTGCAGCTGCCCGGCGATGGTCCGGGCCGATTCGTAGAAAGTCATCGCCAGGCAGTGTGCGGCCGGCAGGCGATGCCGTCCGCTGATTTTCAGACGATGGCGCTGTACGCGTTCAGGGCCGGCTGCCCGCCGAGGTGGGCGTACAGGACCGTCGCGTCCTTGCTGATCTCGCCCCGGGTGACCAGGTCGATCAGGCCGGCCATCGACTTGCCCTCGTACACCGGGTCGGTGATCATGCCCTCGGTCCGGGCGGCCAGCCGCATCGCTTCCAGGGTTGTCTCGTCCGGGATGCCGTAGATGCCCGCGTGGTAGCGGTCGTCCAGCAGGATCTCGTCGTCGCGCAGCTCGCGGCCCAGGCCGATCAGCTCGGCCGTGTTGCGGGCGATCCGGGCCACCTGGTCCCAGGTCTCCGCCGGCTTGGCCGAGCCGTCGATGCCCAGCACCCGCCGCGGCCGGTCGTCGCCCAGCGCCGCGAAGCCCGCGATCATCCCGGCCTGGGTGCTGCCGGTCACCGAGCAGACCACCACCGTGTCGAAGAAGACCCCGAGCTGGGCCTCCTGGTCGGCCACCTCGCGCGCCCAGTTGGCGAAGCCGAGACCGCCGAGCCGGTGGTCGGAGGCGCCGGCCGGGATCGCGTACGGTTTCCCGCCGCGCGCCTCCACCTCCGCGATGGCCTGGTCCCAGCTCTCCTTGAAGCCGATGCCGAAGCCGGCCTTGACCAGCCGTACGTCGGCCCCGGCGAGCCGGCTGAGCAGGATGTTGCCGACCTTGTCGTAGACGCTGTCCGGCCAGTCGACCCAGCTCTCCTGGATCAGCACGCACTTCAGTCCCGCGTACGCGGCCACGGCGGCGACCTGCCGGGTGTGGTTGGACTGCACGCCGCCGATCGAGACGAGCGTGTCGCAGCCCTGGGCCAGCGCGTCGGCGACCAGGTATTCGAGCTTGCGGGTCTTGTTGCCGCCGTACGCGATGCCGGAGTTGCAGTCCTCGCGCTTGGCCCACACGGCGGCGCCGCCGAGGTGCCGGGTGAGCCGGTCCAGGCGGTGCACGGGCGAGGGCCCGAACAGCAGCGGGTACCGGTCGAAGTCGTCCAGCGGCATGGCAGCTCCTCAGTCGGGTCCTGCCGACCATCCTGCCAGGTCAGGCCGGGTGAACCCGGCGAGAAGGCCGGTGTAGTGCTTCGGCGGCGGGGCCGCATATTCGCCTACGGGTGACGTCCGCAGGCCCAGCGTCACCAGCGACTGCACGAACACCGTCGCGGCGGCCACGCCGTCCACCACCGGGACGCCCAGTTCGGCGGACACCCGTGCGCAGAGGTCGGCCATGCCCGCGCAGCCCAGCACGATGACGTCCGAGTCGTCGCGTTCCAGGGCGGCCCGGCCCACGGCGATCACCCGTTCGACGGTGTCCGGGTCCGTGTCGAGTTCCAGGACCGGGATGGCGCACCCGTACACGCCTCGGCAAGCCCGGCCCGCGCCGTAGCGCGCGGCCAGCTCCCAGGCCCGGCCGCGGGTCCGGTCGAGCGTGGTCACCACGCTGAAGCCGCGGCCGAGCAGCATGGCCGCGTGCATCGCGGCCTCGGCGATGCCGATCACCGGCCCGGACGCCAGCTCCCGCGCCGCATCCAGGCCGGGATCACCGAAGCAGGCGATCACGTACCCGTCGACGCCGGCCCGCTCCCCGCCAGCGACCTCGGTCAGGATGCCGGGGACGCTGAGCGCCTCGTCGTAGTGGCTCTCGATCGACGCCGGGCCCAGCGCGGGTGTGACCGCGTCGAGGCGGGTGCCCGGACCGATCACGGCCCGGGCACTCAGCTCGATCTTCTCGGTCATCGCCACGGTGGTGTTGGGGTTGATGACCCGGATGTGCATGGATGCTCCTATGGATGTGAAGCGGCTAGTTCAAGATCGTTTGAGGTGATGATCTGGTAGAGCTCGCGGGCGACGTAGCGCTTGAGGCACCGGAT
>NZ_JBEZGQ010000854.1:0-3599 GCF_040650095.1 Actinoplanes sp. NPDC048791
CGGCGACGTTGTGTCGGGTCAGTTGGTGCTGGGCGTCAGCGACGCGGGCGGTTGTTGTTCCAGTGGCCGCCACCGTGGTGGTCGTTGCCGTTGTCCCAGTCGTGGCCGCCACCGTTGTGGTGACCGCCACCGTTCCAGTCACGCTCGACGTCGAGGCGCCAGATCACCCGGAAGCCACGACGCACGCGCTCGCACTCGTAGTCGTCCCAGCGGTCGAAGCGCTCGCCGATCCGGCCGACCCGCTCGCACTGGAGGCGCGTGCGGTAGTAGCCGGCGACCCAGTCACGGTCACGGCCGCGGTCGGTCTTCGCCTGCTGCTGGGTGCTCTGCGTGGCGGCCGTGGTTCCCTGGGCGGTCGACGAGGACGCCGCGGCGGGGCCGGCGGCCATCGTCGCACCGGCGACCAGCGCCATTCCGGTCATGGCCAGCATTCGTGTTGCCTTACTCATGGAACCACCTTTTCTCGGCAGGTTTATTGCTAGATCCACAGAATCATGATCCAGTGCCGGAATTGTGGACCTACGTCCACATTAACCCGATTAGGTGATATTCCGTGTCGCGTGCATACCGGGCAGAAAACCCGAAAATCGTTCCCCGCGTCGACTAATCCACCGAACGGCCGATGAGCGCTCAACCGGCGGTCACAAGGGCTCATACTTTCGGCCTATTAGGACCGGTTCTTACCCATTGGCGACGCGGTCATTCCTCTCTTATTGCCGCGAAATAGCGACGCGCGATAAAACCGGTGGATCATGCCGATTACTTGATCAAGCGAGCACTCTCTGGTGTCAATTTTGACCAGCTGGTAGAAAAGATGAAGACCGCTTGGAGGTAGCGATGAGCAAGCTTTCCGTCCAGCTGTACTCAGTCCGAGACGCCTTCGCCCACGACCCCGCCGGCACCCTCGCCCGGCTCGCCGGCCTCGGCTTCACCCAGGTCGAGCCGTACGGCGTGCGGGAGAACCTCGCCGCGTTGCGCACCGCCCTGCCGGCCCACGGGCTGACCGCGCCGACCGCCCACGCCCAGCTCCTCGACCAGCGCATCGACCAGCCCGCGGTGTTCGCCGCCGCCGCCGAACTGGGCATCGGCATCGTCATCGACCCCATGGTCGAGCCGGCCCGCTGGCAGGACCCCGCCGACATCGCCGCCACCGCGGCCGCGCTCAACGACGCCGCGAAGGTGGCCGCCGCGCACGGCGTCACGGTCGGCTACCACAACCACTTCTGGGAGCTCCAGTCCCGGATCGCCGACCGGACCGCCTTCGAGGTGCTCGCCGAGCAGCTCGACCCGGCCGTGGTCCTCGAGGTGGACACGTACTGGGCGACGGCCGGCGGCGCGGAGGCGCCGGCCCTGCTCCGCCGCCTCGGCGACCGGGTGCGCGCGCTCCACGTGAAGGACGGCGACCTCGCCACCGACGGCTCCGGCCAGGTTCCCGCCGGTCAGGGCCGGGTCCCCGTCCTCGAGGTCCTGGCCGCGGCGCCGCAGGCCCTGCGCGTCATCGAGTTCGACCGCTACGACGGGGACATCTTCACCGCGCTCGGGGCCAGTCTGGCGTTCCTGCGCGACCACGAGGAGCAGGACGGGGAGGGGCAGTGAGCGACGGAGCGGTCCGGGTCGGCGTCATCGGGGCCGGCACGATCAGCGAGACCTACCTGCGTAATCTGACCAGCTTCCCGGATCTCGACGTCCGCATGGTCGCCGACCTGGACACCGCCCGGGCCGCCGCGCAGGCGGCCAAGCACGGGGTCCCCGCGGCGGGTACGGCCCAGGAGCTGCTCGCCGACCCGGCGATCGAGCTCGTCGTCAACCTCACCATCCCGGCCGCGCACGTCGACGTGGGTCTGGCCGCCCTGGAGGCCGGAAAGCACGTGTGGGCGGAGAAGCCGCTCGCGCTGGACCGCCCGTCCGCCCGCAAACTCCTGGACCGGGCCCGCGAGCTGGACCTGCGGGTGGCCAGCGCACCGGACACAGTGCTCGGTGCGGGCCTGCAGACCGCGCGCCGGGCCGTCGACGCCGGCCGGATCGGTGAGCCCCGGACGGCGCTGGCCCTGTTCCAGTCACCCGGGCCGGAGAGCTGGCATCCCGCGCCGGAGTTCCTGTTCCAGACCGGCGGCGGTCCCCTGCTGGACATGGGCCCGTACTACCTGACCGCGCTGGTGCAGCTGCTCGGACCGATCGGCCGGGTCACCGCGACCGGCGGACGGGCCCGCGAGACCCGGGTGATCGGCTCCGGCCCCCGAGCCGGTACGGAATTCCCGGTCACCGTCCCGACCACCGTCACCGCTCTGCTGGAGTTCAGCCGGGGCGGCTCCGCGCAGGTGGTGCTGACCTTCGACTCGGCCCTGCCCCGGACCACCCTGGAAGTCGCCGGCACGCTGGGCACCGCCGTCCTGCCCGACCCGAACAGATTCGACGGCCCCACCCAGCTGCACCTGCTGGCCGGCGGCGACCCGCAGGAACTGGCTCCGCAGGGGCATCAGGGCTCGCGCGGCACCGGCGTCCTCGAGCTGGCCCGCGCGATCCGGGCCGGCGTGCCCGAACGCGCCTCGGGAGCGCTCGCCTACCACGTGCTCGACGCGATGCAGTCGATCGAGGAGTCCATCGCCGACCGGCGGCCGGTGGTCGTGCAGAGCACAGCCGACACGCCACCCGCCCTGCCGGCCGACTGGGATCCCTACGCTCGGACGCTCTAATCCAGCGGGACGGTGATCAGGTCCTGGACGTAGGAACGCAGCGCACCGACCAGGTCGACCGCGCTGCGATTGGACAGCCACTGCACCTGGAGGCCGTCCATCAGGGCGACCATGTTCAGGCCCGCGTGCTCGGGGTCGACGCCGGCGCGCAGCTCGCCCTGCCCGGCCAGCACCCGGAACGAGGCGGTCGCGTAGTCGCGGGCCATCCGGTAGTGCCGTTCGAAGTAGTCGTGCGCGGGATGGTCCGCCGCGACTGCTTCGGCGGCCAGCCGGGCGTACACGTCGACGATGCCGGGGTGCCGGACGTTGTGCTCGGCCAGCGCGACCAGGTGGGCCAGGGCCTCCCGGCCGGGCGGTACGGCCAGGCGCTCCCGCTCGGTGTCCTGCGCGTCCCGGCGCTCCAGCACGGCGGCGAGCAGCGACTCCTTGGTCGGGAAGTAGTACAGCAGGCCGGCGTGGGTGATGCCGACGCGGCGGGCGATCTCGCGCAGGGACGAGCCGTGGTAGCCGGTCTCCGCGTACACGGCGACGGCCGTCGTGATGATGTCCTCCCGACGGATCCGGCCCTTCAGATAGCCCCCGGTCACCCGGCCATCATGCCGTACCGGCGGCTCGTCGACTGGCGCGCGCCCGGCCTGCGGTGATGATCGACAGGAAGCCGGCCACCGACGCTGACCAGGGGAACCGTTCGGCCTGCGCGCGGGCGGCGATCCGGCGGTCCGGGCGGTCGAGCAGGGCGCGGACCGCGGCGCCGTAGGAGGCGTCGGTCGTGGCGGCCACCCCGGCCGTCCCGATCACTTCCGGCAACGCGCTCGAGGCGCTGACCACCACTGGCGTACCGCTGGCCAGGGCCTCGAGCGCGGCCAGGCCGAACGTCTCGATCGGTCCGGGCGCCAGCGCCACGTC
>NZ_JBEZGQ010000855.1:0-3594 GCF_040650095.1 Actinoplanes sp. NPDC048791
GCCAGGTGGTGCCGGGCGAAGGCGAGCGACTCGCGCAGGTCGGCCTCGCGGACCGCGCGGCTGGTCACCTTGCGGGTGGAGACCTCGAGCGCCACCGAGCCCTGGAAGCCCCGCCCGGCCAGCGACTGGAGCAGCTCGGCGCACGGCTGATTGCCCCGCCCGGGCACCAGGTGCTCGTCGCGGCCCTCGCCGGTGCCGTCGCCCAGGTGCACGTGCTTGAGGCCCGGGCCCATCCGGTCGGCCAGCTCCATCGAGTCCGTCCGCGAGGCGGCGGCGTGCGACAGGTCCAGCGTGTACGCGTCGTAGCCCGCCTCGGTCGGATCCCAGCCCGGCACGTACGGCACGAAGGTGCGCCCGGCCATCCGGACCGGGTACATGTTCTCGATCGCGAAGGTGATGTCCGGGTGGCGCACCTGGAGCTTGGCCAGGCCACCGGCGAAGTTGCGGGCGTAGTCACGCTGCCAGGTGAACGGCGGGTGCACGACCACGGTCGGCGCGCCCAGGGTCTCGGCGAGCTGGGCGGCCCGGTCGAGCCGCTCCCACGGGTCCGGGCTCCACACCCGCTGGGTCACGAGCAGGCACGGCGCGTGCACCGACAGCACCGGAACCTCGTAGTGATCGGCGAGGCCCTGCAGTGCGCCGGCGTCCTGGCTGACGGCGTCCGTCCACACCATGACCTCGACACCGTCGTAGCCCACCGTCGCCGCCATCTCGAACGCGGCCGCGGTCGGCTCGGGGAAGACCGACGAGCTGGACAGGAGTACGGGGACACGGGAAGTCACCCGTCAAGCGTAGACCCGTCCGGCACACCCGCCAGTTCCCAGTCGGGATATAAGCGGGCGAAACGCTCCGCCGCACGGGGGTTTACCACCCGCACGCGTACGCTGTCGCAGGTGAGTCGCCGCACCCAGATACGCATCGTGATGGACGAGGCGGCCGCCGCCCGTGCCCGCGAAGTTCCGCTCGACTTCCCCCGGGAATGGCTCGAGTTCACCGACCCCGCCGACGACCAGCACGTGGTCCGGGCCGACCTGACCTGGCTGCTGTCCCGCTGGACCTGTGTCTTCGGTTCCGCCTGCCACGGCATCGTGGCCGGCCGGGCCCAGGACGGCTGCTGCTCGCACGGGGCGTTCTTCACCGACGCCGACGACGAGGCCCGCACCAAGAACGCCGCGGCCAAGCTGACGCCCGAGACCTGGCAGCACTACCGGCGCGGTTTCAAGAACTACACCGCGATGGACACCATCGACGGCGAGAAACCGGCCCGCCGGACGGCGACCCAGTCCAAGGACGGGCCGTGCGTGTTCCTCAACGACGCCGACTTCGCCGGGGGTGGCGGCTGCGCGCTGCACGCCCAGGCGCTGCGCGACGGCGTGCACCCGCTGACCTACAAGCCGGACGTCTGCTGGCAGCTGCCGGTGCGCCGCGAGCAGGACTGGACGAAGCGGCCCGACGGCACGAAGTACCTGCTGTCCACGCTGACCGAGTTCGACCGGCGCGGCTGGGGTCCCGGCGGGCACGACCTGGACTGGTGGTGCACGTCCTCACCGGACGCGCACGTCGGCACCGAGCCGATGTTCAAGTCGTACGCGCCCGAGCTGATCGCGCTGATCGGCCAGGAGGCGTACGACGAGCTGGCCCGGCTCTGCGACATCCGCCTGCAGTCCAAGCTGGTCGCGCCGCACCCGGCGACGGTCGCCGCAGAGGCTGCCCGGGCGCCGAAGAAGCGCGGCGGACGTGAGCCGGCGACGCCGCCGCAGGCGAGCTGACCATTGACGGGAGTCCATCAGTTAATTTAACTAACTGAATGTCCCCCCGACTTCCCCTGCTCGTCAGCACCCTTGCCCTCGTGGCCGGCGGCACCGCTGTCGCTCTCGCGCCGGATGCGCACGCGGCCGGTGCCGCCCTGTCCGCCACTTTCGTCCGGACGTCGAGCTGGAACTCCGGCTACGGCGCCGACTACGTCATCACCAACACCGGCGATGCCACCGCGACCGGCTGGGCCGTGGAGTTCGACCTGCCCGCCGGCACCACGGTCACCAGTTCGTGGAGCTCTGTGCGGGCCAGCACCGGCAACCACCACCGGTTCTCGAACGTGTCGTGGAACGGGACGGTCGCGCCCGGTGCCACGGTCAGCTTCGGCTTCAACGTGGCGGCTCTGGGCGTACCCCTGGGGTGCACGATCAACGGCGCACCCTGCGCCGGCGGCACCGCGCCGACCACCGCCCCGACGCCGCCGGCCACGACCGCACCACCCACGACCCCGCCGCCGGCGACCGGCTCTCTTGTTGATGTCAGCACCGCTGACCAGCTCAGTGCCGCCCTGGCGGCCGCCCGGCCGGGCCAGACGATCCGGCTGGCCCCCGGCACCTACAGCGGCGCGTTCCTGGGCCGGGCAATCGGCACGGAAGCCGCGCCGATCACCCTGACCGGCCCGGCCACGGCGATCCTGACCAACCCCGAATCATCGGGGACCAACCCGGGCTGCTCGGTGCCGGCCCCGGGCTTCGACCCGGGCTACGGCTTCTGGCTGTACGGGGCCGCCCACTGGAAGCTCAACGGTTTCACGGTGACCGGCGCGGCCAAGGGCATCATGATCGACGCCTCCCCGCACGTCACGATCGACGGCGTCTTCGTGCACGACATAGGCGACGAGGGTGTGCACTTCCGGCGCTCGTCGGCGGACGGCGTCATCCGCAACTCCCGGATCGAGCGCACCGGCACCGCCCAGCCCCAGTACGGCGAGGGCATCTACCTGGGCTCGGCCAACTCCAACTGGTCCTGCTACGGCAACACCGGCGGCATCGACGCCTCGGACCGGATCCAGGTGCTGAACAACCGGGTCGGCCCGGACGTGGCCGCCGAGCACGTGGACGTCAAGGAGGGCACGGTCGGCGGCGTGATCCGCGGCAACACCTGGAACGGGCAGGGCATCGCGGGCCAGAACTCGGCGGACTCCTGGCTGGACGTGAAGGGCAGCAACTACCTGATCGACAGCAACACGGGCACGTTCAGCGCGCCCGGCGTCCTCGCGAACGGCTACGAGACGCACAACCCGACCGCGGGCTCCGGCTGCGGCAACACGTGGCGGGACAACCGCAGCGACCTGGGCGGCGTCGGCAAGTGGGCGATCAACGTGACGTCGACCTCCAAATGCGCGGGCAACCTGAACGTGGTCCACGCCTCGAACACGGTCACCGGGGCGACCAGCGGCCTGACGAACATCGCCGTCACCCCGTGACAGTGCCGGGCGCCGGCCCCGCCAGGCCGGCGCCCGCGCTCACAGCGACGTGAAGGACTGGATGCCCGCCGCCTTCAGCACCTCGTCGCGTACGTCCGGGCACTCGGCCTTCGACTTCTCGTCGACCTCGGCGCCCTGCGGGACGGCACCGTTGCGGTCGTAGAAGTCGGCGAGACCGATGGTCATCTGGGCCATCGCGCCGACCTCACTGCCGACCGCTTTCCAGGTCGCGACGTTCTCCTTGAGGTAGCCGCACAGGGCTTTCGCGGAAACAGTCTTGCCGCCGGCCGCTGTCTTCTCTCCAGCGTCGGTGGTTGCCTGGGCGGCCGGCGCGGCGCCGCCCGCCGGGCCGG
>NZ_JBEZGQ010000856.1:0-3593 GCF_040650095.1 Actinoplanes sp. NPDC048791
GCCCCGGCGACCGGGTCCGGGTCATCGCCACCGGGTCGGCGCCGGACACCCGCTTGGCCCGCGGCATCGAGATCCTGCGCGGCTTCGGCCTCGAGGTCGAGCTGGGCGCCCACGTCAACGACAAGTTCGGCTACCTGGCCGGCACCGACGAGGCGCGCCTGGCCGACCTGAACGCGGCCTTCCGCGACCCCGGCGTCCGGGGCGTCTTCGCCGCCCGCGGCGGCTACGGCACCCAGCGCATCGTGGACGGGCTGGACCTGGACGCGGTCCGCCGCGACCCCCGCGTCCTGGTCGGCTTCAGCGACCTGACCGCCCTGATCGGCCGCTTGTGGCGCGGCGCCCGGCTGGTCAGCTTCTACGGCCCGATGGTCAACTGGACGGACTCCCGCACCGGTCCGGTGGAGATCGAGTCGCTGCGCAAGGCGATCATGACGACCGACCCGGTGGTGCTGACCCGCGACCCGGCCGAGCCGAGCGCGGCGGTGCAGGTGCCGGGGACGGCGACGGGCACGCTGCTGGGCGGCAACCTGACGATCCTGCAGACCGGCTACGGCACCCGCGACTTCCCCGACCTGACCGGGGCGATCCTGATGTTCGAGGACGTCGACGAGGCGCCGTACAGCTACGACCGGATGCTGACCCAGCTGCGCCGGTCGGGCGCGCTGCGCGGGATCAGGGGCATCGCGATCGGTCAGTTCACCAACGCCCCGGTGACCGAGGGCCAGTGGACGGCGGCGCAGGCGGTCCAGGACCGGGTCGGCGACCTGGGCGTGCCGGTGCTGGGCGGGCTGCGCATCGGGCACGGCAACGGGCAGCTCACCGTGCCGCTGGGCACGAAGGCCACGATCGACACCGTGGCCGGCACCCTCCGGGTAGCCCCGGGCGTGGCGGCCAGAGCCTGATCCCGCCGGGTCTCAGGTCGGGACCCGGCGGTCGGCTCCGACTCCAGGGTGGACGTCGTTGCTCGACCCGTCGTCACCCGGCGTCCGGCGGTCCGTCGGTGAGGGCGAGTTCCAGCAGGCCGCCGAGCTGATCGAGCTGTCCGGCGGTCAGCCGGCCCAGGGACCGGGTGAGCACCTCGGCGGCCCGACGCCCGCCTTCCACCCGGATGTGCTCGCCCTTGGCGGTGATGCGGTGGCGGATCGCCCGGCCGGGGCCCGGCTCGCGTTCGATGAGGCCGCGGTCGGCCATCCGGGTGGCCAGGGTGCCGAAGGCCTGGTCGGTCTGGAACGTCAGCTGGGCCAGGTCGTGCAGCGACGCACCCGGGTTCTCGTGCAGGTGGCGCAGCGTGTCCCACTGCACCAGGGAGACACCGAGGTCGGTGAGGGCGGCGGTCATCGCGCGGTGGTGGCGGTGCTGGAGGCGCTTGACCAGCAGGCCGACCTCCTGGACGGATCTTTCCATGGTGAGCAGCATAACAACATCCTTAACTAAGGTTGCCTATATAAGGATGCTGGCCTAGCGTCGGGGCATGACCATCAACACTTATCCGGTGGCGTCGGCCGCCGTCACCGTGGCCGAGGCCGGCTCCGGCCGCCCGTTCCTGCTGCTGCACGGCGGGGCCGGGCCCGTGTCGTTCCTGTCGTTCGGCGAGCTGCTGGCCCGCGAGCGGCCCGCCCGGGTCCTCACGCCGACCCACCCGGGCTGGAACGGCACGCCGCGCCCCGACGACCTCACCACCGTGCGCGGGCTCGCCGAGCTCTACGCCGCCCTGCTCGACGAGCTGGACCTCACCGGCGTCACCGTCGTCGGCAACTCCATCGGCGGCTGGATCGCCGCCGAGCTCGCGCTGCTGGGCAACCCCCGGGTGAGCCGGGTGGTGATCCTCAACGGCGTCGGCATCGCCGTGCCCGGCCACCCGGTCGCGGACTTCTTCTCGCTGACCCCGGCCGAGCTGACCCAGCTGTCCTACGCCGACCCGGACCGGTTCCGCTTCGACCCGGAGTCCCTGCCGGACGCGCAGCGGGCCGTGCTGGCGGCCAACCGGCAGGCCATCGCGCTCTTCGCCGGCACCACCATGGCCGACCCGACGCTGGCGGCCCGGCTGAGCGCGGTGACCGTGCCGACCTGCGTGCTGTGGGGCGAGAGCGACGGGGTCGTCGACTTCGAGTACGGCAAGGCCTACGCGGCGGCCATCCCGGGCGCCGTCCACGTGCCGCTGCCCGGTGCCGGTCACCTGCCGCAGCTGGAGACCCCGCAGCAGACCCTCGAGGCGATCTGGAACTTCGCGGCGTGAGGCAGGACCGTCGATGGACCGCTAGCCTCTGCTCATGGCTTCGTTCAACGACACCATCATCGACAGGTTCCGCGCCAACGACGGTGTGGTCGGCGAGCACTGGGAGGGCAAGACCCTCGTGCTGCTGCACCACGTCGGCCGCCGGTCCGGCAAGGAGTACGTCACCCCGCTGGTCGCGGCACCGGACGCCGACGCGTACGTGATCTGCGCGAGCCTGGGCGGCGCCCCGGAGGACCCGCAGTGGGTCGCCAACCTCGAGGCGGCCACCGGCCCCACCACGATCGAGCTCGGCGCGGCCACGATCAGCGTCGACTACGAGGTCATCCGGCCCGGCGACCCCCGCTGGGAGACCGTGTACGGGATCTGGCGCGACTACTGGCCCGACGCCCGCGAGTACGAGAAGAAGACCGACCGCAAGTTCCCCGTCGTCCGCCTGCTGGTCCCGCCTTCGGCCTGACATCGCTCCGCCGTGCGCGCCGCCACGGTCCCTGATGCAGTCGGATCTCCGACTGGCCGGCCGGTATCAACCCCAGGGTGGGTGCCGGCCAACCCCAGGGTGGCGCCCGGATCTCAACCGGCCCGCCGCTCCCTAGCGTCATCCAGGTCCCGTTCGGACCAGGAGAGGCGCGGTCATGACGATCGACCAGTACGACGGCACCCGGGAAATCATCTACGCGGCGCAGTCCGGCGCGACCGGCGCGGCCGACAGATTCGTCCACGAGTTCGAGCGCCTGGTCTGGTGGACCGTGCGCTCGTTCCGGCTACCCGAGTCCGATGCCGAGGACGTCGTGCAGAACACCTGGCTGCGCGCGTTCGAGCATCTCGGCGAGGTCCGTGACCCGGAGCGGGTCAGCTCCTGGCTGGTGACCATCGCCCGCCGGGAGTGCCTCAAGCTCATGCGCAGCGGCAAGCGTGAGGTGCCCGGCCTGGAGCAGCAGGCCGAGCAGCGCGACGAGCGGTCCCCGCACCCGGAGAAGGCCGCCGTCGACGCCCGGATGAACGACCTGCTGTGGCAGCACGTCAACTCGTTGCCGGACTCCTCGCGCGCCCTGGTCGTGGCGCTGAGCAGCAACGACGCCCCGGCGTACGCCGATCTAGCCCGGTGCCAGGGCATCCCGATCGGCAGCATCGGGCCGACCCGGATGCGCTCGCTGCGCAAGCTCCGCACCTCGCTGGAGCGGGCCGGGCTCGGGGCGCACGCATGGCACTAGGCCTGGGCGGCGCTCGCGATGCCGGCGAGGTCGGCGCGGGAGCGGATGTGGGTCTTGCGGTAGATGTTGCTCAGGTGGTACTCGATCGTCTTCTGCGACAGGAACAGGGTGGCCGCCGCCTCGTGGTTGGTGGCCCCCCGGGCCAC
>NZ_JBEZGQ010000857.1:0-3590 GCF_040650095.1 Actinoplanes sp. NPDC048791
CGGTGGTCGCGGCCGGTGGCGCGCAGCCGGGCCGGCCAGTAGACCTGGCCCGACTGCGTACCCAGCTTGGCCAGCCCGCCGGCCAGCACGAAGGCCGCCGTGGCGGCGAAGAACGCGCCGGCCTGCTCGGCGCCGAGGCTGCGGGCGACGATCCAGGTGACCACGACGCCGGTGCCGCCGGCCAGCGCCGAGCCGACCATGTTGGCCAGCCCGCCGCGAGCGACGCCTCGGGTGCCGCTGCGGTCCGGCGCCGCGACCTCGGTGACGGTCATGCCTGGCGCCAGATGGGCACCCGGCCCAGCCACGTGATCAGGGCGTCGTCGTGCGGCGCGAAATGCTCGGTCAGGTCCTGGCGCAGCACCGGGTCCATGTCGGATTTCCGGGGCCGGGCGTTGTGCCGTTCGAACGGCGGGTGCCCGAGGTCGGTCGGCAGACCCAGGAACCGGCACACCTCGTCGTACGTCTGCTCGGGCTCGGCGAAGAACCGCTCGCTCTCCACCACGTGGATGCGTTCCCGGCCGACGTGCTGGGCCATCACGCTCAGGTAGCGGGCGTACTCGCCACGGGCCCGGTAGGCGTGGTGCTGGTGGCCGAAGGAGTAGTAGGTCGGGTCGGTCGCCAGCTTGTGCTCCTGGCGGTGCAGCCGGGCGGCTTCGAGGGCGAGCGCGTTGCCGAAGTCGCGTTCCTGCTCGAAGCCCCGGGCCACCTCGTGGTGGTGCTGCGAGTAGGCCCGCTCGACCGGGTCCCGGACCAGCACCACGAGCTTCGCCCCGGGGAGGTCAGCGGCGATCCGGGCGGCCGCCTGCGGGTGGTACATGTAGTACGGGCTCGACTCGAAGGTCTGCGCGTCCACGCCGTAGCGGGTGCGGATCTTCTCGGCGCTGCGCTGCATCGGGAAGTGGCCCTTGTACCAGCCCATGCCCCGGTCGTAGGACACGTCGAAGTAGTGCACGCCCTTGTGCAGCACCGCTTTGAGCACCGCCGGGTGCGCGGCGAGCGCGCGGTAGAGCGAGGTCGTGCCGCAGCGCTGACCGCCGCAGATCAGGAACGACGGGGTCATCCGGGCCGGGGCGGTGAGCCGGCCGTACGAGCGCGTGCCCAGGTGCACGACCCGCTTGACGGGTGTCGGAACTTTGGAGACGTCCATGGTTACTGCGGCCTTCCGATGGTGTGGTGGCGGGTCACAGCTCTTCGACCCGGCGGATCAGGACCGGCAGCAGCCAGGTGCCGAGCACGCCCAGCCGGGCGCCCGCCTCGGCCTGACGGTCGGCCAGGTACCGCGCGGCCAGGTCGATCAGGTAGAGCAGGGCGGTCAGCTCCCGGACGTCGTCGGCCACCCCGAACGGCGCGAGCAGCTCGCCGGCCTTGCGGACGGTCGCCTCGACCGCGGCGGCGGCGTCGCCGGTGGACTGGATCCGCTTCTGCAACTCGTGGTGCACCGCGTCGAAGCCGACCGGCACTCCGGTGGCGAAGCGTTCCCAGTCCCAGACCAGCAGCGCGTCCGCGAGGTTGGCCATGTTCCACGGGGCCCAGTCGCCGTGCCAGGCGCCGTACCGCAGGGTGTGCTGCCCGGCGTGGGTGGCGAGCAGTTCCGCGGCCGAGGTCAGCGCGACCCCCTCGGGCCGGTCGCCGAGCGCCGCCAGCCGCCCGCGCAGCTCGGCCCAGTACGCGCTGCCGACCAGCGTGCCGCTGTGATAGCCGCAGCACCCGGCGATGTCGAGCATCGCGGCGATCAGCCGGCGCTGGGTCAGCGGCGCCCGGGGCAGCCAGACCGGCAGCGCCGACTGGATCAGCACCTGCAGGCCGCGCCACTGCCCGGCATGCAGCACGGTCGGCACGGACAGCTTGGTCAGCCCGACGGTGCCGAGCGCGGTCAGCGCCGAGGTCTCGGCCTTGACCAGCCGCTGGGTCAGCGGACCGGTGCCGAGCTTGCCGAAGCCGAACGTCTCGCCCTCGGGACTGATGAGCTGCAGCACCGGCTTGCGGTTGGCCCGGGCCGGTCCGATGTGGATGCTGACCGACAGCTCACGGCCCAGCGCCTGGCGCAGGTGCCCGTCGATGCTCTCCCCGGCCGGGCCGGTGACCTTGATCCGGTCGCGCAGCAGCACCCCCGAGGCGCCGGTGCGCAGGGCCGCCACCACCGCGTCCCGCTTGAGGCGGGCGCTGCGGGACTGCGGTTCGGCGTAACGGCGTACCGCCGCGGCGGCGACCCGGCGGGAGGTGTTCGGCACCAGCAGCCGGGGCCGGCGCGCGTCCGGCACGACCAGGTATTCGGTGATCGGCTCGCCGGGGCCGCCGGTGGTGTCGCACGGTGCCGGGTAGAGCAGCTCCAGCACCTCGGCGAGGTACTGCGTGCGCAGTGCCGAGTCGCCCGCGGTCAGGGCGGCGGGTGCGGTCTTAACGGGACTCATGGGCTGGCCCTCCGGATCTGTTCGCCTCTTGTTCGTTGCGCCAGAGCAGCGCGTACGCCAGGAACATGAAGACCAGGGGGGTGGCCAGCGAGTTGTACCAGAGCATCGCCGAGAAGGAGCTGACGATGGCGGCGCTGCCGGCGATCCCGATCGGGGTCCGGTCGCGCCGGAAACGCCACAGCCCGTAGCCGAAGAAGGCCAGGTAGGCGACGGTGCCGGCGGCGCCGTGGGCGTACATCAGCTGCCAGAACTGGCCGTTGCCGCCGACGGTGAAGTTGCCGCAGCGCTCGCACTCGGAACTCTCGCCGACGGTGATCGAGTTGCGGCCGCCGATCGTGTTGCGGGTCGAGCCGAAGCCGATCACCGGGGACTCGGCGAAACCGTCGACCGCGCGCTCGATCAGGAACGAGCGCACCCCGTTGGACTTGCCGTTGTCGATGCGGGCGTTGACCGTGTCGCCGAGCGGGGTGGCGACCAGGGCGAGGACCAGGCCGGCCGCGGCGAACAGGACCGCCGCGATGACCCACAGCCGGCCCATGAGCACGTACCGGACGGCGACGTAGAGCACGACCACGCCGATGCCGATCCACAGGCCGCGGTTGAGCGAGACGACCGCCGGGACGATCGAGACGCCCAGGCAGAGCGCCGCCAGCAGCTTGACGCCGCCGCGCCGCGTGGCCCCGGCCGCGACCACCAGCCAGACCATCAGCAGGCAGAAGTTGTTGCCCCAGGTGTTGGTGTAACCCCACGGCGCGGCCGGGCGGGGTTTCTCGCCGCCGACCAGGTCCATGATCTGCGCGGCGTACGGATGCACCATCGACTGCACGAAACCCTTGCTGCGCAGGCCCTGGGGCAGCAGCAGCTCGACCGGCGAGGTGAACTCGAACCGCCCGGCGACCATGCCGAGCAGCCCGCCGAGCACGGTGACGACGAAGAGCCAGCCGAGCAGTTTGACCAGGCGCCGGCGGGAGAGCTCGAGCTCGGTGAGGTTGCCCGCGTACACCAGCAGGACGGTCAGGGAGGCGTACAGGGAAAGCCGGTAGACGACCGCGATCAGCCGGCCGCTCGCCGGCTCGGCCACCGTCCCGCTCGGGTCGGCCCCCAGCGCCGCGATGCTCACCACGACCGCGGCCAGGAACAGCAGCCACCAGGCGAAGCCGGGCGGCAGCAGCACGGGCC
>NZ_JBEZGQ010000858.1:0-3587 GCF_040650095.1 Actinoplanes sp. NPDC048791
CGCCCGCCGCCACCACCGCTTCGCCCCCAGCCGCCCGGCCGGCTCCTTCGGACGCGCCTGCCTCCACCGGACCGAGCTCCGCGGCGGGCGTACCGGTGCGGTGGTCCGGGCGTCTCGTCGTCTCCGCGGTCCCGAGCCTGAGCGACGCCGTCGACCTGGACCGGGAGCCGCCCCGGGCCACCGACGACACCGCGGCCGCCGCCGATCTCAGCCTCGGACGGCTCGACGCCGGGGAGGTCGACGTGGGCAAGGCCGCCCTCGGCCTGCCGTCCGCCTTCGCCCTTTGGGACGGTTCCGGCACGCCGGAGTTCGCGCAGTGCCAGGAGGCGTCCCTGGCTCAGGGCGTGGCGAAACTCACCGCTGTCGAGACCGGGGCGGTCATCTGTGCGCGGACCAACCAGGACCGCATCGCCCGCCTCACCGTACGCAAGATCGACAGCCGCCAGGACTCGGTCACCTTCGACGCCGTGGTCTGGGACAACGACTGACCGGCCGGTCCCGTCCGGGCTGACCGCACCGTCGTGCTCAGCTCAGCCCGCGTCCGTACGGGCCTCGATCGCGCGCACCACAGCCGCCATGTCCTCCGCGCCGTGGCCGAGCGCCAGCGCCTCCCCGAACAACCGGTGGCACTCGTCCAGCAACGGCGACGCGATCCCGGCCGCCCGCGCCGCGTCGGCGATCAGCTGGTTGTTCATCAGCACGTCCCGGATCGACGCCTGCACCGTGAAGTCCCGGCTGACCAGCTTCTCCACCTTGACCCGGGAGACGCCGCTGGCCATCGGCCCGGCGTCCAGCACGCCCCGCAGCAGGTCCAGGTCGAGACCCTGCCGCTGGGCGAAATGCGTGGCCTCGGCCAGCCCGGTGACCAGGCTGATCAGGAACAGGTTCACCGACAGCTTCATCAGCAGCGCCTGCGGGACCGGGCCGCACTCGACGACCTCGCGGCACATCGGGGCCATCAGCGGGCGTACCTCCTTGACGGCATCCGGATCGCCGGCCAGCATCCCGACCAGCTCGCCGGCCACCGCCGGGGTCCGCGACCCGGACACGGGCGCCTCCACATAGCGCCCGCCGGCCACCACGACATCGTCACGCAGCGCGGCCGAATACTCCGGCGCGGTGGTGCCCATGTGCACGATCGTGTGCCCTTGCACCAGCTCCGCGAAGCCCGGGCCGCCGCGGCCCAGGACCTCGTCGATCGCGCCGCTGCCGGAGAGCATGAGCAGCACGATCCGGGCCCGGGCGAAGACGTCGGCCGGCCGGTCCGCGAGACTCACCCCGGGCACCGATCGAGGCGTACGCGACCAGCCGACCACCGGCACCCCGGCCGCGGCGAGGTTGCGGGCCATCGGCTCACCCATGATGCCCAGCCCCAGAAAACCGACGTTCCCGCTGTGATCCATGGCCGTACGGTAAAACGCGGACCGCCGCCCCGGCTGCGGCCAATTCACGACTCCTGGCTCAGCTCCGGCCGTTGGCGTAGACGACGCGGAAGCCCAGGTGGTCCGACAGGGCCGTCCAGCGCGACGAGCGCATCAGGCGTTCCGCGCTGTCGATCTTGCCGCCGTTGACCAGCGTGTTGAGGACCACGGTTTCGAAGGCCGCCGATTCCACCCAGTCGATCGACTTGGTGAAGCCGCAGAGCATCGCCGCCTTCGTCTCGTGCAGGAAGTCCTTCAGGACGCGGTCGGAGGCGCGCAGGACCAGGCAGCTGCCGAAGTACAGGATGCGGCCCGCGCACCGGCCCGACATCCAGGCCGCTATCTCGTCCAGCTCGACCGTCTGCTTGCTGGTCAGGCACAGCTGGGTGGGCTGGCCGTGCAGGGCGAAGAAGCCCACCTTGTAGTCGGCGTACTTGCGGGACAGCCAGGTGTCCAGGTAGTAGTGCAGCTCCTCGGTGGTGGCCGTGTCCCGGTGGATGTAGCGGATGCTGCCGAGCCGTTCGAGCAGTTCGAGGGTGGGCAGCACCGACCCGCGGCTGTTCAGGTCGTCTTCCCACTGACCTTCGACGCAGAACACTCCTCCAGCCTTGGCCACGACTCCCCCTGACAGCTCGGCACGAGAGGTCGACGCTAGCCCACCGGCGGTCGATCGACGGGGCCGCCCGACCTATCGGGCAAATGCCTCACACCTGGGAGGCACTTACCCGGAAGTGCCTTCTTAACGATCTCCGATTCCCGACGCATGATGGATCGGTGACCGATGTGCAGAAGCAGTCCGCTCCCCCGCCCCCGCCGCCTCCGGCGCAGCCCGCGAGCACCCCGCAGCCGTTGATCGTGCTGGGTGCCGAGGATGCCGCGACCTGCACCGACGGGATGTGTGGCTGACGTGGCCGGCGTCCTGGTGGAGATCTGGTCGGACATCGTCTGCCCGTGGTGCTACATCGGCAAGCGGCGGCTCGAGACGGCGCTGCGCACCTTCGAGCACGCCGACGACGTCGAGCTGGTGTGGCGCAGCTTCCAGCTCGACCCGTCCGTCCCCAGGGGCACGACCGAGCCGGTCTATGACGCCCTGGCCAAGAAGTTCGGCGGGTCGAAGGACCAGGTCAAGGCCATGACGGCGCAGGTCGCCGAGCTGGCCGAGGCCGAGGGTCTGCACTACGACTTCGCCAGCGCGGTGAGCATCAACACATTCGACGCGCACCGGCTGATCCACCTGGCCAAGGCGCACGGATTGGGCGCGGAGGCGCACGAGCGGCTGATGCGGGCCAACCTGATCGAGGGCGCCACGCTGGACACCGCGAACCTGGTCCAGCTGGGTGCCGAGATCGGCGTCCCCGCGGCGGAGGCGCAGCGGGTGCTGGCCGGCGACGACTACACCTCCGACGTCGAGGACGACATCCGCCAGGCCCGCCTGTACGGGGCCTCCGGCGTGCCGTTCTTCGTGCTCAACCAGGCCTACGGCGTCTCCGGCGCCCAGTCCGCCGACGTGTTCCTGCAGGCGCTGCGCACCGCGTACGAGGCGGCGCCGGCCCGCTGAGTCAGCCCGCCGGCGAGCCCAGCACGAAGTCCGCCCGGCCCGAGCGCACGCCGTTGACCTGCAGTTCGACGGCGTGCGCGCCGGGGTGGTAGCGCCGGGTGGTGATCTGCCGGAACGAGTGCCGGCGCTCCAGCGACAGCCGCTCGCCGGGTCCGAGCGTCGCGGTGGTCAGCTTGAAGGTCTTGCCGGTCTGCGTGCCGTTGGCCTTCCGGTGGTGCACGACGTAGTCGATGGCCAGCGTGGCCGGGGCGGAACCGGTGTTCGTCACCGTCGCGGTGAAGGCCAGCTCACCGCCGAAGGGCACCTCGCCGGGCGCGATGAGCGGGCCGGTCACCTCGACGGTGGCCGGGGCGAAGCCGAGCAGGGCCAGCGCGCCCGGGTGCCCCTGCTTGATCAGGGAGCGCAGGCCGTGCCGGACCAGCCGGGCTGTGTGCCGGTCGGGCTCCGCGAGCCATTCGGCCGCGGTCCGGACCACGAGGTCGCCGTGGTGGCGGCTCAGGTCGTTGAGGTGGTTGGCCACTGAGCGGCGCACGTACTCGCTGTCGTCGCGGTGGAGTGCGCCGATGATCTCCAGGGTGCGCTCCGGGCGGTCCAGCAGTGCGGGCACC
>NZ_JBEZGQ010000859.1:0-711 GCF_040650095.1 Actinoplanes sp. NPDC048791
GCACCGACGGCGAGCAGCTGGCCCGGCGGGCGGGCAGCGGCACGATCGCCCCGGTCATCGCCGACGCCACCCGGCTGATCCTGCCCGAGCCGGCGACCCCGGGCCGGCTCGCACATCTGACGGCCGCGCTGGCCGGGCAGCGGGCGGCGCTGGGACCGGCGGTTCCGCTGGGTGAGGCCCGCTTGTCGTACCGGTTGTCGCGCCGGGCCCTGCAGTTGCAGCAGGAAGGGACGCTGCCGGCCGAGGCGCTGCTGCACTGCGACGACCACCTGGTCACGCTGGTCACGGCGTGGGAGCCCGGGCTGAGTGACCGACTCGCCGCGCGGTGGCTGGCGCCGCTGCGACCGCTCGCCCCGGCGGACCGCGAGGTGCTGTCCGCGACGCTGCTGGCCTGGCTGCGGGCCCAGGGGCAGGTGCTGGCCGCGGCGGCCGCGCTGCCGGCGCACCCGCAGACCGTGCGATACCGGATGCGCAAGCTCCGGCGGCTGTTCGGCGACTCGCTGGACGACCCCGACGCCCGGCTGGCGCTGCAGATCGCCCTGCACCAGCAGCGCCTGGACGCTCGCGTATGCAGTGTGGAGTCCCGGCGATAGCCCGCGCGGCACCGCACCGGTTGAATGATCACATGTACACACTGAGGGTGGCGGCGCTCCTGGCGGTCCGCGACATGATCGCGAGCCGGGAGCCGCTGGTCGACTTCGCGCTGCGGCA
>NZ_JBEZGQ010000859.1:721-3583 GCF_040650095.1 Actinoplanes sp. NPDC048791
TGGCGGCGCTCCTGGCGGCGACCATGACCACCGGACTGATGGCGGGCGTCTACGGCCTCTACCAGCACACCGTCATGCCGGGGCTGGGCAGCACCGACGACCGCACGTTCGTCGCCGCCTTCCAGGCCGTCGACCGGGCCATCATCAACCCGTGGTTCATGACCGGCTTCATCGGGGCGGTGCTGTGCACGGCCGCGGCCGCCGGGCTCAACACCGACCGGCGCCTGCTGCCGTGGCTGCTGGTGGCGGTGGCCCTGAACGCCCTGGTGGCAGTCATCACCGTGGTGGTGCACGTACCGCTCAACGACGCGCTCAAGGCGGCGGGCGACCCGAACCGGATCACCGACCTGGCGGAGATCCGCGAACGCTTCGACGCGGCCCGCTGGACGGCCTGGAACCTGGTCCGCGCGCTGGCCACCACGGCGGCGTTCGGCTGCCTGTGCTGGGCGCTGGTCGTCCGCGGCCAGGTCCGCTGACCTCAGGCCGGGACGGCCAGTGCCCGGGCCAGGCCTTCGGCGAGCACCCGGCCCGCCTCGGTGGCGGGCAGCGGGCGGGACAGGAAGAAGCCCTGGGCCAGGTCGCAGTCGAGCTCCCGCAGGATCGCGAGCTGGGCGGCGTCCTCGATGCCCTCGGCGACGGTGCTCATGCCGAGGCTGCGGGCCAGCCGCACGATCGTACGGACCAGCGCCTCGTCCTCACGGTCGCCGCCGAGCCGGTCCACGAAGGAGCGGTCGATCTTCAGGACGTCCATCGGGAAGCGGCCCAGGTACGCCAATGACGAGTAGCCCGTACCGAAATCGTCCATGGCCAGGGTGACGCCCAGCGCCTTCAGCCGCTGCAGCTGGGTGAGGTTCTCGTCGGTGTCGGTGAGCAGCACGCTCTCGGTCATCTCCAGGCACAGCTGGTCCACCGGCATGCCGGTCTCGGCCAGCACCTCGGCCACCATCTCGGACAGGTCGCCGTGCTCGAACTGCCGCACCGACACGTTGACGGCCATCTTGAGCCGCCTAGTGCTGCCCGCGCCCCAGGCCACCGCCTGCCGGCAGGCCTCGGTGAGCACCCAGCGGCCGAGCGGCACGATCAGGCCGGTCGCCTCGGCGATGCCGATGAAGTCCAGCGGGGACACCATGCCGCGGGCCGGGTGGTGCCAGCGGACCAGCGCCTCGAAGCCGATGATCTCGCCGGTGCGCAGGTCGACCGTCGGCTGGTAGTGCAGGGCCAGTTCCCCGCGTTCGAGGGCGAGGCGCAGGTCGGCCTCCAGCTCGAGCCGCTGCACCAGGCCGGCGAGCATCTCCGGGTCGTACGCGGCCAGCCCGGCCCCGCCCGCCGCCTTGGCCCGGTACATCGCCAGGTCGGCGTTGCGCAGCAGCTGGTCGATGTCGCCGGCGTCGGCGCCGCAGGCCAGGCCGATGCTGACCGCCACGCGCAGGTCGCGCTCCCCGACCCGTACCGGTTCCTCCAGGGCTGCCGCGATCCGCGCGGCGACCGTCTCGGCGTCGGCCCGCGCGGTGGGCGACTCGATGACCACGCCGAACTCGTCGCCGCCGAAGCGGGCCACGGTGTCACCGTCGCGGACGGCGGTGCGCAGCCGGGCGGCGATCTGCACCAGCAGGGCGTCACCGGCGGCGTGCCCGAGACTGTCGTTGATCTCCTTGAAGCCGTCGAGGTCGAGCAGGAGCACAGCGATGCCGGCGGGGTCCCGGGCCAGGGCCTCGAGGGCCCGCTCGCGGAACAGCGCCCGGCTGGCCAGCTTGGTCAGCGCGTCGTGGTACGCCTCGTGCACGAGCTGTTCCTGCAGCTCAGTGGCGTCGTGGATGTCGCGGGTGTTGAGCACGTAGCCACGGACCGACGGGTCGTGCACCAGGTTGGTGATCGTCATCTCGGCGAGCCGGATCCGCCCGTCCCGGTGCCGCAGCGGCACCTCGGCCACCACGACGCCGAGCGGCTGGTCGCGGACCGACTCCAGCGCGGCGGCGATCCGGGGCGCGGCGCGGCGCCCGGCCACGTCGAGCAACCGGAGGCCGAGCAGCACCGAGGCCGGGTAGCCGAAGATCCGTTCCACCGACTCGCTCTGGAACCGGATGGTGGAGTCGGCGTCGATCACCGCGACCGACTCGGAGCTCTGCATCACCAGCGCACGGAAGCGCAGTTCACTGGCCTGCAGGTCGGCGGTGCGCTCGGCGACCCGGGCCTCCAGGTGCCGGGTCAGGTGCCGGTTCTCCAGCAGGGTCAGCAGCTGGCGGGCGATGATCAGCACGATGAGCAGGGTGCGGCAGCCGGCGAAGAACGAGTCCGCCTCACCGGACACGGCGTAGTGGACGACGCTGCACGCCAGCGCGGTGAGCACGGCCGCGTACGGCAGCAGGATCGCGAACGACTGCCGCTCGCCCGGGGCGTCGCCGTCCGGGCCGGGCTCGTGCGTTGCGGTGCCGGGGCGCAGCGCGGCCAGCAGGACCAGGGCGAAGCCCGCGAACCAGCCGACGTCGAGGATGCCGCCGGAACGGTAGTCCTGGTGCAGGTACACGTACAGGTAGGCGCTGTCGGCGACGCCGAGCGTGACCGTGGCACCCACGATGAACAGCAGCGGCCTGGTGTCCCGGCCGCCGCGGCGCAGCCGGGCCAGCACGTAGAGGGCCACGGTGACCAGCACGACGTCGCCGATCGGATAGCCGAGCAGCACGAGACGGCCGAGCCGGCTGTCGGCGCCGGCGGCGAGCAGCGGCGCCAGCACGACGATCCAGCTCACCAGCAGCAGCGACGCGGCGATCATCAGGCCGTCGACGATGCTGCGGATCCGGTGCGCCATCGACTGCCGGCCCACCGGGACCGCCAGCAGACCGGCCGCGACCAGCGGGACCATGG
>NZ_JBEZGQ010000860.1:0-3582 GCF_040650095.1 Actinoplanes sp. NPDC048791
CCGCGGCCGGGCTGCTGGACGGGCGCCGGGCCACCAGCCACTGGGGCTGGCGGGACGGGCTCGCCGCGTTCGGGGCGCAGCCGGTCGAGCAGCGCGTCGTGACCGACGGCCCGGTGATCACCGCGGCGGGCGTCTCCGCCGGGATCGACATGGCGCTGACCCTGCTGGCCCGGCTGCGCGACGACGAGACCGCGCAGGCCGTCCAGCTGGCCGTCGAGTACGACCCGGACCCGCCGTTCAGCGCCGGGTCGCCCCGGTCCGCGCCGCCCGGCCTGGCCGAACGGGCCCTGGCCCTGATCCGCTGAGATCGCCGCAATTCGGTGGAGGCGGCGCCGCGGGCCGCCTACCGTGTCCCGCTGTGGACATCAGGGGAGAGGCCGACGAGCGTTTCGGCGCGGTGGCCGACGTCTTCACCCGCAACTTCGGCGACTTCCCGGAGCTCGGCGCGGCCGTCACCGTGTACGCCGGCGGCCGCAAGGTGGTCGAGCTGTGCGGGGGCGTCGCCGACGAACGCACCGGCCGGGCGTGGACCGTCGACACCGCGGTGCCGGTGTTCTCGTGCGCGAAGGCCGTGGTGAGCATCTGCACCCACCTGCTCGCCCAGCGCGGCGAGCTCGACCTCGACGCGCCGGTGAGCCGCTACTGGCCGGAGTTCGCCGCGCACGGCAAAGAGGGCATCACCACGCGGATGGTGCTCGGGCACCGGGCCGGGCTGCCGGTCCTCGACCGGAACCTGTCGTTCGAGGAGGTCACCGCATGGACGCCGGTCGTGCGGGCCATCGAGGAGCAGACGCCGCTGTGGGAGCCCGGGACGGCGTACGAGTATCACGCCCATGTCTTCGGGTTTCTGCTCGGTGAGCTGATCCGGCGGATCACCGGGCTGAGCCCGGGCGCCTGGTTCCGCGCGGCCATCGCCGACCGGCTCGGAATGCGGACCTGGATCGGCGTGCCCCGCGAGGAGCTCGGTGGTCTCGCCCGGCTCACCGAGGCGCCGGGCCGCCCGCCGATGCCCGGCCCCGAGACGCTGATCATGCGGATGGTCACGATGAACGGTGCGTTCGTCTTCCCCGGCCTGGACGAGCCGCACGGCTGGAACGATCCCGAACTGCTCACCGCCGAGATCCCCGGGGCGGGCGCCGTGTCGTCGGCGACCGGCCTGGCCGGCCTGTTCGCCGCCGCCGTGACCGGCGTCGACCGGCTGCTCACCGAGCAGACGGTCACGGACCTGCTTCGCGAGCAGTCCGCCGGTGCGAGCTGGTCCGGGATGGACGCGGGACAGCGGTGGGGCTCGGGCTTCCTGCTCGACTCGGCCTTCCGGGCACTGCCGGGCGCCCGCAGCTTCGGCAACGACGGCGCGGGCGGGCAGTTCGCCTTCGGCGACGACGAGTACGGCGTCGGCTTCGCGTACGTCACCAACCGCATGGTCGGCTACGGCGACGCCCGGGCCACCCGCCTCATCGCCGCCGTCCGCGACGCCCTCGGCTAGAGGTGCTTCAGCGCCGCCTCGACACTGTGGGTGGCGGCCGGCAGCAGCGGCAGCCGTACGGCGGCAGTCGGGATCCGGCCCTGCGCGTGCAGCACTCCTTTGATCACCGTCGGGTTCGGCTCGGCGAACAACGCCAGCGCGAGCCCGGCCAGCGCATGACCGACCGTCCGCGCCCGTACGGCATCCCCCGCCGCCCACGCCCGTACCAGCTCGGCGAAGCGGTCGGTGGCCACGTGCGCCGAGGCCAGGATCCCGCCGTGCGCACCCAGGGCCAGCAGCGGCGACACGAACGCGTCGTCACCACCGAGCACCGCGAACCCGGCGGGCGGATCGGCCAGCAGCTCCACGGTCGCCGCGTCGATGCCACCCGCCGCCAGCTTCACCCCGGCCACCTGTGGGATCGCCGCCAGGCGCCGCAGGGCCGCCGCCGACAACGACTGCCCGGTCCGGTACGGCACGTGGTAGACCAGCACCGGCACCGGGCTCGCCGCGGCCAGCGCCTCGAAGTACGCGACGACACCGTCCTCCCCGGGCCGCAGGAACGGTGGCACCAGGCTCAGAGCGGCGTCGACCCCGGGCCGTTCCCGCAGCTCCCGCAGCGCTCCGACCGAGTTCGCCCCGACCACCAGCGCGGCGTTGCGGTCCCGGCACGCCCGGGTGACCACGTCCAGCACGGCCCGCTGCTCGTCCGCGCTCAGCGACGCCGGCTCCCCGGTCGTGCCCAGCGCCACCAGCCCGGCCGCACCCCGGGCCAGCACCTCACGGGCCAGCGCCTCCAGCGCGTCCAGGGCCACCGACCCGTCGGCGTCGAACGGGGTGATCAGCGGGACGTACACACC
This sequence comes from Actinoplanes sp. NPDC048791, assembly GCF_040650095.1. Taxonomy (NCBI): domain Bacteria; kingdom Bacillati; phylum Actinomycetota; class Actinomycetes; order Micromonosporales; family Micromonosporaceae; genus Actinoplanes; species Actinoplanes sp. NPDC048791. The sequence goes on from NZ_JBEZGQ010000860.1 coordinate 2,326, forward strand.
GGAGAAAGTCATGGGCCCAGCCTCTGGCACCAACTGCCATAAGGTCCAGTTCACATTTCTGCGCAGAACCGTAAGCTCAGCTGATGCTGGATGTCCGGCGCCTGCGCCTGCTCTGCGACCTCGCCCGCCTCGACACGATCAACGCTGTCGCGCAGGCGCACATGTACACGCCGTCCGCGGTCTCCCAGCAGCTGTCGGCCCTGGAACGCGAGGTCGGCCTGCCCCTGCTGGAACGCACCGGCCGGCGCGTCGCCCTGACCCCGGCCGGCCGGGTCCTGGTCCAGCACGGCGAGAGCGTGCTGGCCGCGCTCGAGCAGACCACCACGGCGATCGCCGCCCTGGCCACCGGCCTGTCCGGGCCGCTGCGCATCGGCGCGTTCCCCACCGCGGTCCGCACCCTGCTGCCGGCCACCCTGGTCGCCCTGGCCGAACGCCACCCCGGGCTGGAGCTCATGGTCACCGAGCTGGACCCGGCGGCCGTCCCGGACGCGCTGCGCGAGCACCGCCTCGACGTGGGCCTGCTGCACGACTACGACGTCGTCCCGGTCAAGCCCGACCCTATGCTCGACGCCGTGCCGCTGCTGGACGAGACCGTGTACCTGGCGTTGCCGTCGACCGGCTCGGGGTCGCTGCGGGACCAGCGTGACGCGGACTGGATCGTGGCGAGCCCCGGGACGCTGTGCCACGACGTGACCCTGCACGTGTGCCGGGCGGCGGGCTTCACGCCCCGGGCCCGGCACCAGGCCGACGACTTCACCACGGTGCTCGCGCTGGTCGCCGCCGGCCAAGGCGTGTCGCTGGTGCCCGAACTGGCCACGGCGAAGCCACCCACCGGCGTCTGGCTCGTGCCGTTGCAGACGCGCCGGCGTACCCGGATCGCGTACCGTCGCGGCGCCGCGACCCACCCGGCGGTGGCCGCCTTCATCACCGAGATCCGCGCCGCGAGCAGCGGATTCGGCGACCCGCGCTGAGAAATCTCCGGTCCACTGCAACCGGCGGGCCGCCCGGCGGCGTGCCACCGGCGGAAGCACGCACCGAGGGGAAGCGGGTTCGGCGTGACGGACGAGGACTACAGGGCGTTCTACGCTTCGGCGTTCGCCCGGCTGGTCGGGCAGGTCTACCTGCTCACCGGCGATTTCGGCGAGGCCCAGGACGCCGTGCAGGAGGCGTTCATCCGGGCCTGGAGCAGACGCCGGCGCTTCGCCGACGGCGACGAACCGGAAGCGTGGATCAGGACGGTCGCGCGCCGGATCGCGG
>NZ_JBEZGQ010000861.1:0-3580 GCF_040650095.1 Actinoplanes sp. NPDC048791
GTTCGCGCCCAGCGCCTCGCCGTCGGCGTCGCAGCCCGCGGCGTCGGCCACGCCCGGATCGGCGGTGGCCGCGTCGGGCCCGCTCCGGATCCAAGGGCCGGGCGTGTCCGACCACCTCGACCGGCGCGGCCTGTGGAAGGCCGACCGGGCTGCCGGCAACGCCGACGGGTGGTGCACCTTCCGCGACCGGATGCTGGCGACCACCCATATGTCCACCCTCTACCAGTGCAAGGGGCCACCGGACTCGTTCGCCGGCGACCAGACGATCGCGGTCGACGTCGGCATCGTCACCGAGGGCGCCTGCGCCGTGATCTGGTTCCGGTTGATCGACCGGCACGGTTACGTGGCCTCGTTCTGCGAGAGCGAGATCCGGCTCGGGATCGACGAGAGCTCGGGGAACGGGTTCAACTCGGAGCAGCGGGTCGCCTCGAACGCGTTCCGGGTGGGGCGAACGCACCGGGCCGGCATCTCCGTGCACAACGGCACGGCCGAGGTGACTGTCGACGGCGCGCCCGTGCTGAGCATGCCGGTCACCGACCCGCAGCTGGTCGCGGGCCGGGTCGCGCTCGGAACGCTCAACGAGGCGAGCGCGGAGGACGCCACAGTGGCCTTCGCGAACGTCGATCTCCGGTCGCCGGTGGTGGGTCAGCCGGCGAAATTCACCGATCCGACGACCGGCTCCAGCCAGTCGGTGGTGGAGCTCTACTCGTACGATCCGGTCGCGCACTCCGCGGTGGCTCAGCCGGTGCTCGTGATGGACAGTGCGGACTACTGCCGGCAGTTCAAGATCGACCCGGACGACATCAAGTGCAGCGACCCGTTCCAGGTCGTCGAGAGCGACACGAAGGTGACGATCCCGGTCCGGTCCCCGCCGAAGCTGACGGCGTGGGAGAACGTCGGCGGCGGGGACGACATCGTCTCGGTGCGCGCCGGCGCCGGTGACTCGATCTCCGCGTCCAAGTTCACCAAGTGGCTGGCCGGGAAGGAGGAGGGTGGTCTGGTCGCGGTCACCACCACCGACGGTGAGGTCACCACGCTGACCAGGATCGACAACTTCTGACCCGGTTGCGTCGCGGTCCCGGTCACCGCAGGAAGCTAGATCATGCGGCGCCGTACCCGCCACACCACCACACTGATCAGGACCGCCGCGGCGGCGACGAACAGGGCCGCCTCGATGAGCTGGAATGTCCAGAACCGGTCGGCCGGGTGGTAGACCCCGTACTGCTGGATGCCCCGCGCGTGCAGGAACTGGTTGAGGTTGGCGCCGGCCCGGTCGGCGGCGTCCTCCAGCTCGTAGTACTCGGTCGAGCTCAGCCTGCGCCCGGTGGTGTCCGCGTAGCCGCGTTCGATCATCCAGCCAGCGAAGCCGGAGCCGCCGACTCCGACCGGCTCCAGGGTGGTCAGCGGCGTGGCGTACGCGGGCCGGGCCAGCAGCGCCACCGCCATCCGAGCGGCGAGGAACGCCCCGAACGCGACACCGAACGCGGGCAGGCTGCGCCGCAGGATCGCCCCGGCGGCGGTGGCGACGCCGAACGCGAACAGCGCGTACGCCACCGGAACAAATCCCTCCAGGTCGAAGGCGTCGTACTGGAACCGCCCTTCCCACGCGTCGAACGGCTGACGGAACCAGGTGAGCTCCGCGGTGAATAACCCGGTGAGCGCGACGGTGACGCCGGCCAGTGCCACGAGCTTGGCGGCCAGCCAGCGCATCCGCGGCACGGCCTGCGTCCAGGCGAGCTGCCAGGTGCCGTCCTCCAGTTCACGCGCGAGCAGCGGCGCACCGAGGAACGCACCGATCACGACGGGGACCAGATAGAAGGCCGCCAGGAGGTTCTCGACGTACCCGAACTCCTCGTCGAGCCGGCGGAAGGAGGCCGTGCAGGCCTCGTTGACACCGGCCTCTCCCGCACACCGGGCGGGACCGCCGGGGAACAGGTCGTGGGCCTGCGTCCCGAGCACGAGCAGGGCGATGCCGAACACGCCGACCAGCAGACCCAGGACGCAGACCTCGGTCCGGTGCTGACGCCAGATCAACCACGTCATGACGCCACCCCCGACGGGACCGCGGCGCTCGGCTCGGACGTCCGGCGCAGGTACGCCAGCACCAGGTCCTCCAGCGCGACCGGCTGGGCCTGCCACCCCGGCGCGGCCGGGATCCCGCCGTCGCGTACCAGCAGGGTCGTGTGCCGGTCGCTGTGGACGGCCTCCACGACGGTGCCCGCCCGGTCGAGGTCGGTGGCCGTGCGCGGGCCGACGAGCAGCCGGTGCTCGGCGAGGAGGGCGTCGATGTCACCGGTGAGCGTGACCCGGCCCTGGTTGAGCACGACCAGGTGGTCGCAGACGCGCTCCAGCTCGTGCACGACGTGGGAGGAGAACAGGACGGTCACTCCGCCTTCGGCCACCGCGCCCATGAGGACCTGCATGAACTCGTGCCGGGCCAGCGGGTCGAGGCTGGCCACCGGCTCGTCGAGGACCAGCAGGTCCGGTCGCTTGGCCAGGGCCAGAGCCAACGCGACCTGGGCCTGCTGGCCGCCGGAGAGCGTACCGGCCCGGCGGTCGAGCGGGATGCCCAGCTTCGCCAGCCGGCGCTCGGCCAGCCCCTGGTCGAACCGCAGGTTGCAGGCCCGGCCGAAGCGGAGCATCTCGGCGACGGTGAAGCGCTTGTACAGCGGGTGGTCCTGGGCCAAAAACCCGACCCGGGACAGCGTCTGCGGGGTGCTGGCGGTGACGTCGTGGCCGAGGACCTCGACCGTGCCGGTGCTCGGGGCCAGCAGCCCGACGACCAGGCGCAGCAGCGTGGTCTTGCCCGCGCCGTTCGGCCCGACCAGGGCGATCACGCCGCCCGCCGGCAGGGCCAGGGTGCAGTCGCGCAGCGCCCAGCCCTTCCGGTACCGCTTGCCCACACCGTCGGTGCGCAGCGCGAACCCGGTCGCTGTCACGCCACGTCCTCGTTCCTCATCTGCTGGTGGACGGAGGCGAAAAGTGCGTTGACCGCCTGCTCGTCGAGGCCGGCCGCGTGGGCGCGGCGCAACCAGGTCGCCAGGCCGCGGCGCAGCGACGTGTACGTCGAGGCCGACATCGCGGCCGACTGCTGCTCATCGACGAACGTGCCCTGGCCGGGCCGGCCGGTGACCAGGTTCTCCTGCTCCATCTGCCGGTACGCCTTGGCGACGGTGTTCGGATTGATCGCCAGCTCCTCGACCACCTCGCGGATGAGCGGGAGGCGATCACCGGGTTGGAGAAAGCCCAGCAGCACCGCCTGGCGGACCTGCTGGACGAGTTGCAGGTACGGCGGCACGCCGGAGTGGGTGTCGAGCCGGAAGACGAACACGGTAGCTCCCTACTGCTCTACTAGTAACATAGTAATGCAGAGGTCGACGTGGCAAACCCATCTGGCACGGAAGGGGGAGCAAGGTCATCTCCGATCCCCCTAGCGTCTACCTGGACACGGATGCACGACCTCGGGGGAGCAACAGATGCGCAACATCGGGCGGGTAACACTGCTGGCGGCCGGCGCGCTGGGGCTCACGCTCGCGGCGGCTCCCGCCGGGGCCACGGCCGGCACCTTCGCGGCGGGCAG
>NZ_JBEZGQ010000862.1:0-3579 GCF_040650095.1 Actinoplanes sp. NPDC048791
GCCGGTGGCCCGGCGCAGCGGCAGCCCCGCCGGCTACGCGGTCGGTGCGGCCGCGGCCATGACCTGCGGGGTGCGCTCCCAGACGCGGTGCAGGCCGAGAGCGGCGACAAGCTGCTTCCGGTACGCGGCCGTCATGCCGTCGGAGAGCAGGATGCCCGGCGCCTCCACGTCGATGCCCGCGGTGCGCAGCGCCTGTACGCCGTCACCCCACGCGCCGAGGGCCTTGGCGTGGCGGAACGCCTCCTGCAGCAGCACGGTCAGCTTCACGTCCGCGAGGTCGCCGGCGCCGCCCGCGATCAGGATCGCGTCGTACTCGATCGACCGCGTGGTCAGCAGCGTGCGCTCGATGATCTCCTTCCGCAGGCCCTTGACCAGCTCGCCGCCGTGCGACGCGATGACCCGGACGAAGGCGCCCTGGGCCGTCAGCGCGTCCCGCAGCTTGCCGATCCCGGCCAGATCGGCCTTCGGTCCGGCGACCACGCCGACGACCCGGCCGGCGATCGGGCCCGGCACCCCGGTGACCTGGGACAGAGCGGCGGAGACCCGCACCTCGGCGACCGGCGTGCCGGCCGGGGCGGGCAGTCCCAGCCCAGCGGCGACCTGGGCGCACAGGCCCGCGTCCACCTTCGCCAGCACACCGAGCATGCGCTCGCGGATCGCCTGCTCGTAGCACTTGCCGAGCTCGAAGGTGAAGGCCTCGGCCAGGTGGATCCGCTCGACCTCGCTGAGGCTGGCGTAGAACATCGCCGGCTGGCTGAAGTGGTCGTCGAAGGAGACCGGGTTGGCCCGTACCTTCTCACCCTCGACCAGCCGCGGCACGTGCACGAAGCCGCCCTCCGGCTCGCTCGCCGGGGCCGGGCCCTCGGCCCCGGCCAGGCTGTTGGGCAGATACGGGGCGATGCCGCGGTGCACGGCGGTCTGGTGCATCCCGTCGCGCAGGTTGTCGTTCACCGGCGCGTGCGGCCGGTTGATCGGCAGCTGCGGGAAGTTCGGCCCGCCGAGCCGGGTGAGCTGGGTGTCCAGGTACGAGAACAGCCGCGCCTGCATCAGCGGGTCGTTGGTGACCTCGATGCCGGGCACCAGGTGGCCGGTGTGGAAGGCGACCTGCTCGACCTCGGCGTGGTAGTTGTCCGGGTTCCGGTTCAGCGTGAGCAACCCGATCGGCTGCACCGGGGCCAGCTCCTCCGGCACGATCTTGGTGGGATCGAGCAGGTCGATCCCCTCGAAGGTCTCCTCGGCGCTGTCCGGCATCACCTGGATGCCGAGCTCGTACTCGAGGAAGGCCCCGGCATCGATGGCGTCGGCCATGTCCCGGCGGTGGAAGTCCGGGTCGACCCCGGCGGCGAGCTGCGCCTCCTCCCAGACCAGCGAGTGCACCCCGGCGACCGGCTTCCAGTGGAACTTCACCAGGTGGGTGCCGCCGTCCGCGTCGACCAGGCGGAAGGTGTGCACCCCGAAGCCCTCCATGGTGCGGTACGAGCGCGGGATGCCGCGGTCGGACATGTTCCAGAAGACGTGATGGGTGGCCTCGGTGTGCAGCGAGACGAAGTCCCAGAACGTGTCGTGGGCCGACTGCGCCTGCGGGATCTCCCGATCCGGGTGCGGCTTGCCGGCGTGGATGATGTCCGGGAACTTGATGCCGTCCTGGATGAAGAACACCGGGATGTTGTTGCCGACCAGGTCGACGTTGCCCTGGTCGGTGTAGAACTTCACGGCGAAGCCGCGGGTGTCGCGCACGGTGTCGGCGGACCCGCGCGAGCCGAGCACGGTCGAGAAGCGGACGAAGACCGGCGTCTCCTTGCCGGCCTCGGCCAGGAAACCCGCCTTGGTGACCGACGCCGCGCTGCCGTACGCCCGGAAGACGCCGTGCGCGGCGGCCCCGCGCGCGTGCACGACCCGTTCGGGGATCCGCTCGTGGTCGAAGTGGGTGATCTTCTCCCGCAGGTGGAAGTCCTCCAGCAGCGAGGGCCCGCGGGGTCCGGCCTTCAGCGAATGATCGGTGTCATTGAGCCGCAGACCCTGCGCCGTCGTGAGGAACTCCCCGGTCTGCAACCCCTGTTCCGGCGCCAGCGCTCCGGTCAGCGGGGTGGTCGCCGCCGGCTCCATGGCGGCCGGGCTCGGCACGGTGGGCTCTGACCTGCGGGGGCGCTTCACTGCCATCTATTGTCCTCGTCTCGAGACCGGGCACCGGGAATCCGGGCCCTGTCCCCGGTGCCCCATCCCGATCGTCCGAAACGCGCTATTGGTCTATTTCCCGACCGCGCTGTGCGCGGCGAAGGCCACCGCCCGCCGCGCCACGACGGTCCCGGCGGTCGTGATCGCGTTGTGCCCGGCCGCCGGCACGACGTCGGTCACGGCGTACGGGGTCAGCCGCGCGGCCTGCCGCAGCCAGCGCGGCGGCGCGATGGGATCGTGCTCGCCGCGCAGGAACAGCACCGGGGCCTGGACCAGCGGCAGCCGGTGATCGATGCGATGACGCACGGACAACCGCAGGGTCGTCAGGATCCGGCGGGGCCGCGCGTCGCGGACGTCGGCCGCGATGATCCGGGCCTGCCGCGCGTCCTCCCAGACCAGATCGGCCAGCCAGCGGCGCGCCTGACCGGTGGCCGTGGGTGCAGCCGGGTCCACCGTCGGGCCGACCAGGACCAGCGCGGAGACCAGATCGGGCCGCCGTACGGCCAGCTCGACGGCGATCTGGCAACCGAACGAGTTGGCGAGCACCCGCGCGGCGGTGATGCCCTCGGTGTCCATCCAGGCGGCGATGACCGCCGTGTGCTGCTCGACGTCGAAGACCTGCCGGGGCTTGCCGGAGAGGCCGAAGCCCGGCAGGTCGGGCACGTGCACCGGGCCGCCGGTGAGTGCGGCGGCGGTCGGCATCAGGTAGCGGTGGGAGACGGCCAGTCCGTGCAGCAGCACCCACGGCCGGCCGGTGGCGGCGGCCCGCGAGCGTACGTGCAGCCGCAGGCCGGCCACCGCGGTCCAGTGGCTGACGAATCCCTGGGCGGTCCGCGGCGCGGCCCGGGTCAGGAGGCGCTGGCCGGGAGTCATCCGTGCGATGCGTCGTATCACCTGCCGCACATACCCCCGGGCATCCCGGCGAACCTCGGGTGCCCCGATCGGCGGAAGCACGGGCGGGCGGTCAGCTGGGGCGGGCGGTCAGCTCGGCGAGGGCGGTGATCAGGCGGTCGACGTCGTCGTCGGTCGTGCCCAGCCCGAAGCTCGCCCGCAGCAGGCCCGGCGTCGCGCTGCCGCAGCCACCGATGCCGGTGTCCCCGGTCAGCCGCCGCGTCAGCGGGTGGGCGCAGAACAGTCCGGCCCGCACCCCGATGCCGTAGTCCCGGGCCAGCCGGTCGGCGATCACCGCGGGGTCGTGGCCGGGCAGGGCGAGCGACACGATGCCGACCCGGGGCTGCCGGTCGCCGAACACGCTCACCGGCCGTACCCCCGGGATCCCGGCCAGTCCCTCCCGCAGCCGGCCCAACAGCTCCTGCTCGCGCTCGTGCAGCGCGGCGCGGTCCGTGCGCAGCAGCGCCGCGCAGACCGCGGCCAGCGACACCGCGCCGAGCAGGTTGGGGGTGC
>NZ_JBEZGQ010000863.1:0-3578 GCF_040650095.1 Actinoplanes sp. NPDC048791
CGGTGGTGACGACCCGGCCCGCGGCCGGCAGCAGCGCCCGGCCGGCGTCGTCCAGGTTGTCGGCGTGGTGGTCGTGGGTCAGCAGGACCACGTCGACGGCGCCGAGCGACGCTGCCGGCACCGCCGGACCGGTCAGCTTGCGCGACGCCGTGCCCCAGCCGAACCGGTAGGTCCGGCCAGGGGCGTCGAACGTCGGATCGGTCAGGATCCGCCAGCCCGCCACCTCGATCAGGGTGGTCGGCCCGCCGATGTGGGTGATCCGCAGGTCGCTCATCGGGCGTGGGTCAGGGCCCAGTCGAGGACCTCGTCGGCGATCTGCTCCCAGCCCTTCTGGGCCGGCAGCAGGTGCGCGTAGCCCTCGTACTCGCGGCGTTCCGTGACGGTGTTCGACTTGTAGTGCTTGGCGTTCGACTCCTGGATCGCCGGCGGCATGATGTGGTCCTCGGAGCCCGAGACGAACAAGAGCGGCGCCCGGTCGTCGTTGTGGTAGTCGACCCAGGTGTCCTGGTGGCCGGGCTGGAAGTTGGCCAGCACACTGCCCCACAGGATGCCGCCGTTGGCCGGGATGGCGTAGCGCTGCCACAGCGCCCGGCCCTCCTCCTCGGTGAAGGTGTTGGTGAACGCGTACTGCCACTCCTCGAAGCTCAGCGGCACCACCTTGTGCCGGTTCGCGGGACTCTTGAGCACCGGGAAGGTGGACTTCACCTGCGACAGCGGGACCACCCGGACGCCTTCGGTGGGTGCGGAGTTCATCGCCACGCCGGCCGCGCCGAAGCCGTGGTCGAGCAGGATCTGGGTGAAGGCCCCACCGGCGGAATGCCCGATGATGATCGGCGGGGTGTCGAGCGCGCCGATGATCTGCTCGAAGTGGGCGATGATCTGCGGCACGGTGGAGGCGAGAATCGGTGCCGGGTCGGCGTTGAGCGCCTCGACCTCGACCTCGTAACCGGGATACGAGGGCGCGATGACCCGGAACCCCTTGGCCTCGTAGTGGGCGATCCAGTTCTCCCAGCTGCGGGGAGTGACCCAGAATCCGTGGACGAGCACGATCGTGTCGGGGGCCATGTCAGAGGTCCTCTCCGGAGTATTCGGTGACCGGAATCTAGCGTCGGCAGCTCCGCTCCCGGAGGGTCTCTGTGTGCACATGCGGGTCCCGGCGTGCACGATTGCGCGCCGGCGTTCCGCCTCAGGTGTCGCCGAGGTGCCGGCGGAGCCATTCGCTCGGGGTGACGCCGTAGGCGGCCCGGAACCGGCGGGCGAAGTGCCGCGGGTCGGTGAAGCCCCAGCGGCGCGCCGTCGCCGAGATCAGGGTGCGGTGGGTCGCCCGGCCGGCCAGCTCCCGGCGGGCGCCCTCGAGGCGGCGCTGCCAGATCGCCTCGGCCGGGGACTCCGCCTCGTCGGCGAACAGCTGATACAGGTAGCGCAGCGAGACCACGTGCTCGTCGGCGATCCGGGCCGGGGTGAGTCCCGGATCGTGCAGGTGCGCGTCGACGTAGGTGAGCAGCACGGTTCGCAGCGACTCGGCGCGGGCGGTACGGGAGTGCGGGTTGCCGGGATTGACCGACGCGATGAGCGCGCGTACCAGGTCCTTGCTGGCGAAGCCGAGCATGGCCAGGGCTGCGGCGTGCGGCGCCTGCCGGGCGATGGCGGGCAGGTCTTTCAGGTGACGCCGGGTCAGGTCGTACAGCGGGCTCATCTGCAGCAGCGGGACCGAGTCGCGGACCAGGCCCACCGGGATGTCGAGTTCGGCGTAGTCGGCCAGGAACGCGATCGCCGCGCACGGGCCCGGCCACCGCGATTCGTACTCGGCTGTCAGATCCAGCAGATGGAGCTGGTTCTCGCGGCGCAGCACCTTGCCGACCTGGCGCGTCTCGCATTCGCCCCGCACGCCGAGGGTCAGTGAGATCCGCTCGGGCGCGTCGGCGCGTACGTGCCGGGCGGTGCGTCTCATCGTCAGGCCACCGCTGTAGGCGGTGCTGAGCAGGTTGATCCCCGCGCCGATCCGCCAGCCCTCGACGATGCACGTCGTGCCCGGCGCGACGGCGACCGTGGCCGGGGTGGCCGCCCGGCTCAGGGTGGCGTGCAGAGCGTCGGCCGACTCGTGTGGTGGCAGGTGACGGGTGTCTATCAACACGGCCATGCCGGCTCCCCGATAGGTTCGTCACAGAGTATCGGTGTGAGGGAGGCCGGATGACGGTGCTGCTCGACACATCTCTGCTGCCGGTGCGGCAACGCGCCGAGGCGGTGCGGTCGGCCATGACCTCATCGGTGGCTCCGGCCGCCATCTCGGTCGCCCCGCCGGCGCAGGCCCGGATCTCGCACTGGGCGCTGGGTTCCGGCGCCGAGCTGTTGCATCACGTGTCCACGGGTCATCGGCTCACCCGTACGTCCCGGCACCTGCAGTCGGACAATCCCGAGCGGCTCTCCCTGGGCCTGCCGGTCAGCGGTTCGGTGCGGATGCGCCACCGGGACCTGACCGGCGGCGACCGCATCGGCGAACTGCAACTGGTCGACCTCACCTCGCCGTACGACTTCCTGGTCGAGGGGCCATCCTGCGTGCAGGCGGTCATCGTCGACTATGCCCGGCTCGGCGTACCGGTCGACGCGGTCCGCACCGCGGTTCCCCGCCTGGCGGCGAGCCCGATGTACGAGCTGGTCCGTCGTCACGTGCTCGAACTGCCCGTACTGCTGGACCGGCTGCACCCGGACCCGGCCCTGACGATGCTGGGGTCCTCGACTGTCGAACTCGTCCGGGCCCTGATCGCCTCGGTGCTGGACGAGGACGGCGGGTGGCTGCGTACGGTGGGCACCGGCACGCTGTTCACCCGGGTCACCGCGTACATCCGCCAGCATCAGCGGGACGCGGACCTCAGCGCCGCCCGCCTGGCCGCCGAGCACGCGGTGTCGGTCCGGACGTTGTACGCCGCCTTCGCGCGGGAGGGTGAGCAGGTCGCCGAATGGGTGATCCGGGGGCGGCTGCGCGGCGCGCACCGGGAGCTCGCCACTTCTCCTACCGCGATGGTGTCCTCGATCGCCGGGTCGTGGGGATTCGCCAACGCGCGCCACTTCGCCCGCCGATTCCGCGACGAGTACGGCATGACGCCCCAGGAGTGGCAGCGCAGCCCGGGTCAGGCCGCAGCCGGCGCGGCGGCGAACGCGCCGAGCACCTCGGCCACCCGGCGCACATCTCCGGACCCGCACCGATGATCCACCGGCACCGTCAGGATTCTTGCCGCCAGATCGGCCGCCTCCTCATCCCCGCTCCACACCCCGCACCGGTCCTGTCGCCAGTGCACCGGCGCGTAGATCCCGTGCCGCGCCAGATGCGCCAGCAGACCGTCGCGGACCGCCTCCGACTCACACAGCAGCTGCACCCGGAACGGCACCGCGCCGGCCGGCCCATCGGTCAGCACCCGCCACGCCCCGCCCCGAGCCGCCAGGGCGTCGATCAGAGCGTGCGCATTCCGGGCGCTCGCGGCGCGTAGCCCGGCCAGATCCAGCAGCGGCAGCACCGTAGCGGTCAGCGCGCTCGCCGGACCTTCGCTGCCGAGCAATGCGTGCTCGCCGCGCTGTTTCAG
>NZ_JBEZGQ010000864.1:0-3575 GCF_040650095.1 Actinoplanes sp. NPDC048791
CCGGCCCAGGCCGGGTCGGCACCCGCACCGACCAGTGCCACCGTGCCGGCGACGCCGCTACCGGGCCGGTACGGCGGCCGCACCGGGAAGTAGTCGCCACCCTGCCCCTGGCGGATCATGGTCTCGACCCACAGCACGTCCGCGGCGGCCACCTCGACGACGACCTCACCCGGACCGGGCACAGGATCCGGCGCGTCCACCGCGACCAGCACCTCGGGCCCACCGAACCGGGCCACCTCGACCACCCGCACCCTGACCACCTCCGCTCGACAGCCGTCCGGGCCGAGCGTCCAACCTCAACGCGGCTTCAGGTCAAGCGCCGCAGCACCTCCGTGATGAAGGGCTCCTTGCCCGCCCGGTACCGCGGCCGGTCCCGGTCGTGGGCCGCGGCCAGGGCGGCTTTGCGGCGGGCGTTCTCGGCGGCGTCCGCCGGGTGGTCGCGCAGGTGGTCACGGAACGCGAGCAGCTGCGGCCAGTCCGGCGCCCGGTCCTCGACGACGTGCAGGTGGTGGGTGCGCCAGGCGATCGACGGGAAGCAGCAGGACCACTTCCGGCGTTCGGCGTCGCCGGGCTCCGGCGCATGCACCCAGCCGATCCGGGCCAGCGCGTCGATCAGGCCGCTGCTGCGCCCGTGGTCCTCGATGCGGGCCAGCATGTCGATGATGGGCTTGGCGGCGAGCCCGGGAACGGCGGTGCTGCCGATGTGCTCGACCCGGCCCACGAGCCACGGTCGCAGCGCTGCCTCGACCCGGACCTGCTGCTCGGCGAACGAGGCGGGCCACTCCGCACGGTAGGGCACCACGACGATCGGGTCCCGGCGCGGCTCAGGCTGCGGCACCGGTCCAGCGTAGAAGCCGCTGTTCTGCATAGACTCGCGCGATGTCTGCCAATCACATGCCGTCCCGGCCGCGGATCGGTGTCATGTTCGACCGCGATCGGGCACCCGAGGAGCTGGCCGCCTTCGCCGCGGCGGTGCAGGAGGCCGGCGCCGACGACCTGTGGGTGGTCGAGGACCTCGGCTGGGCCGGCTCGATCAGCTCCGCGGCCGTCGCCCTGGCTGCCACCGACACCCTGCGGGTGGGCATCGGCATCGCCCCGGTGGCGCTGCGCAACCCGGCGCTGCTGGCCATGGAGCTGGCGATGCTCGCGCGGGCGTACCCGGGGCGGCTGGTGCCGGGTCTGGGGCACGGGGTCGCGGAATGGATGCGGCAGGTGGGTGCGGAGCCCGCCAGCAAGCTGGCGCTGCTGGAGGAGACGATCGCCGGGGTACGCGCCCTGCTCGGCGGGGAGACGGTCACGATGCTCGGCCGCGAGGTGACCATCGACGGTGTCCGGCTGGTGCACCCGCCGGCCGAGGTGCCGCCGCTGGTCACCGGGGTGGTCAAGGCGAAGTCGCTGGAGTTGTCCGGCCGGGTCGCCGACGGCACGATCATCGCCGAGGGCATCGGCCCGGACCGGATCGCCGCGTCCCGGGAGCACATCGAGCGGGGCCGCGCCGCCGGTGACCGCCCGGCGCACGAGCTGATCGTCTTCGTCTATCTGCACGTGGAGGACGACGCCGGACGGGCCGCCGCGGCCACCCGGGACATGCTGGCGACCCAGGCGGCCTGGCTGGGCACCGAGCCGGCCGAGCTGTTCACCCTGATCGGGCCGGCCTCCATCGTGCCGGAGCGGGTGGCGGCGTTGCGGGCCGCCGGTGCGAGCACGATCGTGCTGCGTCCACTGGGTGACGCGCCGCTCGATCAGGTCCGGCGGGCGCTCGCCGCGCTGCGGGACTGAGCAAGGGGCTGAGCTGGAGGGTGAAGCGGACCACATGATCGACGTCCGCCGACCCCGCCGCGTCGCGGCCGGAACGTGAGCGCGCGGCCTTATCGTCTCGGCATGACGCGCATCCTGCTGATCACGGGCGGCACCAGTGCGGGTTCACTGCACACCGCCGCCTTGCGCACGGTGGCGCGGTCCGCTCCGGCGGATCTCACCGCCACGCTCTACGACGGTCTGCGGACGTTGCCGGCGTTCGTGCCCGGGGAGCAGCCGGTGCCCGAGGCGGTGGCCCGGTTGCGCGCCGAGGTCGACGCCGCGCAGGCCTTGCTGTTCAGCACCCCGGAGTACGCCGGGTCCCTGCCGGGCAGCCTGAAGAACCTGCTGGACTGGCTGGTGGACGGCGGTGACCTCAGCGGCCGGCCCGCCGCGTGGCTGTCGGTGGCCGCGCCCGGGCAGGACGAGAGCGCACTCACCGCGCTGCAGACCGCCCTGAGCTACGGCAACGCCAAGCTGCTGCGCCCGGCCTGCATCCGGGTGCCGCTCGATCCGGCCGCCGTGGACGCCCAGGGCCTGGTCACCGATCCGCAGCTGCACCGGGCCGGGCAGGACATCCTGGCGGCACTGGTCCGTTCGGCGGCGGCCCCGCGGCCCCGCGCGCAGCCCTCCTGGCAGGCCTACTCGAGTGTCTTCCCCGTGGTCATGCGGCGGGACGCGAGCACGCCGCGCGGGTGGCGGGCGCCGTCGTGACGCTCACGGCTGGTTGCGGACGGCGAGCCGCACCGCGACGGTGACGCCCTCGTCGAGCTCCTCCGCCCGCCGGACATGGGCCTTCACCGGTACGACGTACCGGCCGTCCTTGGGCCACAGCGAGGTCTCCCACGCGGTGCCGCCGATCCGCGCGACCACCGGGATCATGCCCCAGCCGTAGCTGGCGTACGACCAGGAGCGCAGCGTGACGCACTCCGGCTCCGGCACGGTCACGAAGTACCACGGGGCCGGCCCCCGCCAGTACCAGATGTCACCGGTGAACTCCAGATCCATGCCCGGCATGATGGCAGAGCGGTGCGACAGCGCCCGGCGACGGCGGACAGGGGCCGGACCTTGCCGGGTCCGGCCCCTGCCCTGCGCGGTGGTGACGGTCAGGCCGGCCCAGCCAGTGACCTGCCTGACCGCCGCCGCGCGTCTGCGCCGGGCGCGCCTCAGTCAGCCCAGCCGGGCGTACACGTCGTCGAGCAGGCCGTGGTACATGTCGCTCTTGGCGTTGAAGTTGGGGCCGCCGATGCGCAGCGGCAGGTTGTTGGAGATCGACAGGGTCGCGGGGACGGCGAGCCGGCCGCGCTCCTGACCGTCGACGTACACGCTGAGGGTGGCGCCCGAGCGCTGGCACATGACGGTGTGCCACTTGGCGTCGGCGACACCGACGCTGCTGCGGACCAGGTAGACCTTGGCCGATCCGCGGCCGACGACGACACACTGGGCCCGGCCCCGGGTGGCGCCGATCTGCATCTTCCACTGGCTGTCGGTGTCCACGACGCCCTTCTGGACGACGTTGGACGAGCCGGTGACCTGGGCCCGGGTGAGGCGGACCGAGGCGCCCCAGCGGAACGTGCGGGTGCCCGGGTCGAGGTCGGGGTCGTCGGTGCCTTCGAGCAGGGCGCGCGGGCAGGTCTTGGCCGTGGCGGCGCAGGCGGCGGGGAAGGACGCGTCCTTGTCGGCGGTGGTGCCGGTGAAGGTGACCCGGCCCTGGTCCGCGGTGCGGACGGTGAGGGCGGTCCCGCGGCCGGAGTTCTCGGCGACGCGGCCGGTGGCGC
>NZ_JBEZGQ010000865.1:0-3560 GCF_040650095.1 Actinoplanes sp. NPDC048791
GCAGGATCGTCCACTCCAGACCCGAGCGTTGCGCCGCCTGCTCCGCCGCGGTGAACTCAGCGATGAACCGGGGGTCGCCGACCGGGTGCGCCACCGTGGCCGCCGACAGCACGACGACCCGCTTGGCGCCGCGCTCGGCGGCCCGGGTCAGCAGCTCCGGCGTGGCCGCCCGAGGGCTGTAGAGGACGGCCTCGACGTGCGCGATCGCCTCCAGGGGCGTGTTGCGGGCCGGGTCCCGGGACAGTCCTGCGGCCCGGTCGCCCAGCAGTCGCATCGCTTCGCGGCCCACGTTTCCTGTCGCTCCGGTGATCAGCATCATGGTGGACTCCTCAAGGCGCTTCGACGACCGTAAGATATGAATCTCATAGTAAAGTATTTTGGAGTTCATACAATATGGCGGACGTAACATCCCGGCGGCGGCTGGTGGCCGGTGTCAAGGAGTCGCTGCGGCTGGCCCGCAACCAGCTGTCGGTGTTCAGCCGGCAGGTCGGCAACCGGCTCGAGCTCAAGGACGCCGACCTGGACTGTCTCGACCTGATCGACCGGGCCGGCCCGCTGAGCCCGACCGCCCTGGCCCGGCTCACCGGCGTGCACCCGGCCACCCTCACCGGCATCCTCGACCGGCTGGAACGCGGCGGCTGGATCGCCCGGGAGCGCGCCGAGAACGACCGTCGCGCGGTGCAGATCCGTTCCCTGCGTGACCGCCAGGGCGAGCTCTACGGGATGCTCGCCGGGATGAACCGCTCGATCGAGGAGATCTGCGCCGGCTACTCGGACGCCGAGCTGGCCGTGGTGGCCGACTTCCTGCGGCGCACCACCGAGGCGGGCGAGACCGCCGTCCGCGACCTACCGTGACGTGGTGCTGATCTCCGGCAGGCTCACCACGAGGTCGTAGGCGTCCAGCACCGGCGTGTCCAGGAAGGTCTCCGACAGGCGGATCTTCTCCGGCCCGCTCATCCGGTCCCGCGCCGCCCGCAGATCCACCAGGGCCGGGCCGGCCGACGGCTGGAACGCGGCCTCCACACTGTCCGCGGGCGCCGGCGGCAGATCCTCGCTGGTCACGGCGACACCGCCCGTTGCGTCCGGGTCGGCGCGGCGCGCGGAGGTCCGGCCCGCCTGCGCGGTCACCGCCATCGCCACGTACTGCCCGCCGAGGCGGTCCGCCAGATGGTGACCCATGGCGGACAGCGCGAACGTGGGAGTGCGCACCGGGGTGCGCTGGATGTGCGTGTTGTGCGCGGCCAGCACGATCTTCGTGTCCGGGTCGAGCAGTTGGAAGACGGTCTCGGCCATGCCCCGGTCGCGGGCGGCCACCTTCGGGTGGCTGAAGTCCGCCGTGAAGCTGCGCAATCCCTGGTCCAGCAGGCAGGCCAGCCGCAGCTCGTGCCGGGCTGTCCGGTACGCCTCGGCACCGGCGGCCGCTGTGTAGTCCACGGCCAGCGCGTCGAAGCGGGTCGCCAGGTCGGCCAGCAGCGCGGTGGCCCGGTCCCGGTCCACCCCGTCGATCGCCGCATAGGCCCGGTACGCGAGCAGAGTGTGCTCCCCGGCGTAGGCCCGGGCGTACTCGGCGATCCGGTCGACCAGGGGCAGCGCGTCCGCGTCCACCTTGCCCAGGTAGCGCCGCAGGCTGTCCAGGGCCGGCAGGGGAGAGGCGGTCGAGCCGGGCACGTCCACTCCGCTGAACCGCAACGGCAGCGGCGACGACCGCATCCAGCGGAGCAGGTCACGCATCTCCGGGCACCGCCCCATTCGGTACGTGATCCCGTGCTCGGCCAGCTCGTCGAGGTCACCCCGCCCGCCACGGACCCAGTCGTCCACGGCCAGGCCCTCGCTGAAACCGGACTCCATCGCGAAGACGGTGAAGCCGCACCGCTCGGCCAGGAACCGCAGCAGCCGGTGCCGCCACAGGTAATACTCGCGGACGTGGTGGGCGCTTTCACCGATGGCGACCACCCGTGCGTCTCCCAGGATCTCCACCAGGGGTTCCAGGTCGTCCAGCGGCGCCAGCGGCTCGGTGGTGCCCAGCGGGATCGCCCGCTCCGCGACGAAGGCACTGAAGGCAGCTGTCACGCCGGTCCGATCTCGTCCGCGACGATCTTCGCCGAGAGGGTCACCATGGGCAGTCCGCCGCCCGGATGGGTGGAGCCGCCGACCAGGAACAGGCCGGCCAGCGGGCCACGGTTCGCCGGGCGGGTCAGGCCGCCCGCCGTACCGTAGATCGCGCCGCCCGGCGCGGCCGTGGCATCGGCCAGATCCGCCGGGGTGCGGGTCTCGGTGAACAGCAGCCGGTCCCGCACGTCCAGCCCGCGGGCGGCCAGCACGTCCAGGATGTGCCGCCCGTAGGCGTCGGCCAGGCCGGGCCGCCGCCAGTCGACCGCCGCGAACGACGTGCCGTGCCGGGGCGCGTTGACCAGCACGAACCAGGCCTCGGTGCCGGGCGGGCTCACCGTGGGATCCGCCGCCCGGGTCACGAAGACGGTCGGGTCCGAGGGCGGCCGGGCCCGCTCGCCGGTGCCGGGGGAGCCGAAGACGGCGTCGAACTCGGCGTCGTAGTCGCGGGGGAAGAACACGGTGTGGTGCGCCAGCTCGGGCGTCTGCCCCCGGACGCCGAGCAGCAGGACGAAGCCCGCGAGGCTGCGAGCGGCCAGGCCGCCGAGGCGGGACGGCGCCGGCAGCAGGTCGCGGTACACCGAGAGCGCGTCCACATTGGCCACCACCACGTCGGCCGGGACCTCCTCGCCCGAGACCAGCTGTACGCCGGTGGCCCGCCCCGCGGTCGAGCAGATCCGCTCGACCGGTGAGGACGTCACGACCCGCACGCCCAGCGAGCGGCAGCGGTCGAGCAGCGCCGTGGCCAGCACCCCGAGCCCGCCGGGGAGATACCAGCCGCCGAAGGCCAGCTCCGCGTACGGGATCGCGGCCAGCGCCGCCGGAGCCCGGCGCGGATCGGCGCCGGTGTAGGTCGCATAGCGGTCCAGCATCATGCGCAGCCGCGGGTCACGCAGATAGTGCCGGCCCAGCGACCGCAGTGAGCGCCCGGGCGCGATGGCCGCCAGGTCACCGACCCGCCAGGACAGCGCGGCCAGCGACGCCGGGGTGACCTCGCGCTGCAGCACCGACCGCCAGGAGGCGCGCCAGATCCGCTCGGCGCGCACCCAGAACCGCGCCCAGTCCGCGCCGGCGGCGGCCCCGAAGGCGGCCTCGATGCGCTCCCGGAACACCTGCGGGTCGGACGAGGAGTCCAGCACCGAGCCGTCGGGGAAGTGGTGGCGCACCACCGGGTCCAGCGCCACCGGGGACAGCTCCAGGCCCAGGTCGGCGAAGACCTGCGGCAGGGTGAGCAGGCTGGGGCCGGTGTCGAAGCGGAAGCCGTCACGCTCGTACCGGCCGAGCTTGCCGCCGACCTCGGCCGCCCGCTCGTGCACGGTCACCCGGTGCCCGGCGGCGGCCAGCCGCGCAGCGGCGGCCAGGCCACCCACCCCGGCCCCGATGACCACGACGTTGCTCATACCGGCCGCCCCCGCCAGGAGAGCGCTCCGCGCCGCCGGAGCGCGAACGCG
>NZ_JBEZGQ010000866.1:0-3554 GCF_040650095.1 Actinoplanes sp. NPDC048791
AGCGGGCGGGCCAGCAGGGCGCGGACCGCGGCCGGATCTTCGCGTTCGGCCGCGACCAGTTCGGCGTACCCCGGGACCGGTGCGGCCGCGACCAGCTCGCGCAGCAGGAGCAGATGCTTGCTGAGCGGGGACCGGCGCAGATCGTAATGCGTGGCGGCGTCGGGGCGGCCCGCCGCGAGCGCGGCGAACGCCGGGTCGCTGAGCCGGTGCACCGGCAGGGTGGCAGTGGAACCCACGGCTCAGAGGGCCGAGTTGAAGCCGGCGATCGGCTCGCCCGGCCGGGCCAGGTCGTCGGCCAGCCGGCGCAGGCAGTGCGCCAGCACCGAGTCGTCGGTCTCCGCCGGCGGGCCCGCGCCGGCGAGCTCCGCCAGGGACAGCCCGGAGACGTCGACCATGGCGGACCGCCACTCGGGTGTCGCACCGGTGGTGCTCGTACCCCCGTCCACGGGCACCTACCCTCACCTCAGGGCCGGCGCTGCTTGCCGACCGGCAACGATCAATGTATTGCCGCCACATTACGGCGGTCGCCGGGTCGGGTGATGTCCGGGCGTTACCGGACGCTGCGCTCGCCGGGGTTGACGCGGCGTGATCTCATAGGACGCCAACACAGCAAAAGTCGGCAACGGAGGACAAACTGTGCTGGGACGGAACGTGGAGGGTGCGACGAGCTCGGAGGACGAGGTGCACGATCAGATCGACGCCGCGGTCGAGGAGGCCGCAGACGCCGAAGGCAGTCCCGAGCAGCCGGACGCCCCGGTGATGCCGGCCCCGCCGTTCCCCACCTTCTCCAGCCGGCCGACCCTGCCGCACCAGGTGCCGGGCGTGGGTTTCGAGAGCGGACGGGACAGCCGTGCCCGCTGAGGACTCCCGGCCGCAGCTGCCGCGCCGTGGCCCCGCGCCGCCCGTCGACCGGATGGACAACGCCGAGCTGGCCCGGCTGGTCGAGGCGGAGCACCCGTACCGGGGCAAGGCGCTGTTCGAGCTCTCGGACCGGATCGCGGTCGACGACGACGCGGCGACCAAGGTGGCGATGCTGAGCCGGCTGACCTCGTTGCGGACCGCGCGGCTCTTCGACCGGGTCTCGCTGGCCTGGTCGGCGATCATCGCGCTGCTGGCGGCGGAGACGCCGCACTCGCGGTCCTCGGCCTACGAGGCGTTCTACGCCCTCGGCGAGGCCGAGCAGCGCGACATGCTGGACTATCTGGAGGTCACGGCGATCGAGGACGCGCACCCCCGGATCGGCTAGCCCCGGATCGGCTGGTTGGCGCGGACCCCTGGGGAGCCCGCGCCGTTGGGTGATCCTCAGGCCTCGACCTTGACGCCCTTCCAGAAGGCGACCCGGTCCCGTACGGCCTTGGCGTCGGGCTTGGGCTCCGGGTAGAACCAGACCGCGTCCTGCGTGACGTGCTCACCTGACTCGAGCGTGTAGTACGACGCCTTGCCCTTCCAGGGGCAGACGGTGTGCGTGTCCGAGGGGCGCAGCACGTCCTCGCGCACCGAGGAGCGCGGGAAGTAGTAGACGCCCTCGACTACCACGGTGTCGTCGCTCTCAGCGATGATCTCGTCGTTCCAGATGGCCTTCGGCATACCCCGAACGTAGCGCGCCACCGGGGGACTGTCCGATACGCGCGGCTTATTCACCTCCCGTGGGTGAAACGTGGTGAGTCGTCCGCACATTGCCCGGGCGCTGTACGAAGATCTAGAGTCGATCCGCCAGCCCCCCGACGGAAGCGGCCGCCATGACCCGCTTGAGCACGCTGCCGAGCACCCGCGAGCAGGCCCGCCGGGCCCTGCTGCTGATCGGCGCCCCGGCCTCGTCCCGGCTCGTCGTCGACGTGCACGGCGCGCTGTTCGACGGCGACCTGACCGTGACGGCGCTGGTGGCGCTGCTGCGCGACGAGGAACGCGTACGACCGGCCGGCGACGGGTCCGCGTACCGCATCTGCCCTGCGCTGCAGCCGGACCTGACCGCCGCCCGGGGCCTGCTCACGCTCTCCATCTGGCCGGTCGAGGGCCGGGTCGCGGCCCCGCGGGCCGACCTGTTCGCGGCGATCGTCCGGATCGCCGAATTCATCGCCATGCGTGAGGTCGCCGGAGCGGCCGCCGCCGCCCTGCTGCGCCGCCTGGCCGACGAGGTCCCCGGCGGCCCGGAGGCGTACGCGGTGCAGGATCCCGCCGCCCTGGCCGACGCGGCCCGCACAGCGCTCGCCGCCGTCCCGGTCGCGCCGCTGCCGGCCGAGACCGTGCAGCGCTGGGAGGGTCTCGACGAGCAGCAGCGGCTCTTCGGCCTGCCGCGAATGCCGCAGCAGCGGGGCCGCGCGTGACCGCGGGACTCGACCGGCTGCGCGGAGCCACCCCGCCGAAGCGGCACAACGCCCGGACGATCGCCGCGCTGACCGGCAATCCCGGCTGCACCCGGCGGGCCGTGCTGGACGCCGCCGGGGTCGACAAGCCCCAGCTGGCCCAGCGGATCGGCTTCCCGGGCAGCTTCGGTCAGTCGAGGTTCGCGCTGGCCCGGGGCAACGGCTTCGAGGCGATGCTCAAGGCCGACGACTGCGCGCTGCTGCGGGAGGTGCTGGCCGGGTGCCTGGGGCTGGACGCCTCCGGGGCGTACGACGACCTGGGTGAGGACGCCGACGACACGCTCACGGCCCGGCACGGGCGCACCCGCGAGCTGCTCGCCGAGTCGGCCGGTGCCGCCCTCATCGACCACCCGCTGCTCACCCTCGACGTCGCCGGTCAGCGGGTCTTCCTCGAGCCGGACCTGATCGCGTTCCAGGCCGGGGGCCGCCTGCACGTGGTCGAGATCAAGTCGTTCGCGATCGTGGACGGGCAGGCCGACAGCGCCAAGGTCTCCGCCGCGGCCGTGCAGGCGGCGGTCTACGTGCTCGCCCTGCGCCGGCTGCTGGAGGAGCTCGGTCACGACCCGGCCCTGGTCAGCCACGACGTCGTGCTGGTCTGCACCGAGAACTTCTCGCTCCAGCCGGTCGCGGTGGTCCTGGACGTGCGCAAGCAGCTTTCCACCCTGAAACGCCAGCTGACCCGGCTGGCCTCGGTGTCGTCGCTGGCCGCCGAGCTGCCGGAGTCCGTCAGCTTCGACGTCGCGCTCGCGCCCGCCGACCTGATCACCGCGCTGGGTCACGTCGAGGCCCGCTACGCCCCGGAATGCCTCTCGACCTGCGAGCTGGCGGTCTACTGCCGGCACGAGGCGGCCGGCAGCACGGCGGCGCTGGGCCGCCCGGTCCGCGACGCGCTCGGCGGGGTCGACACGGTGGCCGAGGCGCTCGCGCTGGCCGCGGGCACCGCCACGCCCACCGAGGAGCAGGCCGAGGCCGCGGCGCTGCTCCAGGCCGCTGCCCGGCTGCGGGCCGAGATCCTATGAGTACGCTCACCGCCCTCGCCCGCGCGCAGGCCCTGGTCGCGGGCCGGGCCCAGCCCGTCGCCACCGTCCGCCACCTGCACGTCCACTCCCGGCCGCTGGTGCTGATCCCGCTCGCGATGGCCGGTGAGGCGAACGCCCCGCTGGCGGCGATGGCCGGCACCGACCGTTCGGC
>NZ_JBEZGQ010000867.1:0-3545 GCF_040650095.1 Actinoplanes sp. NPDC048791
CCCGGCAGCCGGGCCTGGCCCGGCCCGGGCCTTCGTGATGGCGCCGGCTGGCGGGTTGTGGCCTACCAGCTGGTCAAGCTGCCGGTCGGCCTGATCGAGCTGTACGCCGTGTTCTTCTGGATCGGCGGCCTGGTCAACCTGAGTTACCCGTTGCTGTGGGGCGCGTTCCGCAACCATCCACCGGGGGTCCAGCTCAGCCCGGTGCCGGTGTTCACGCCGTTCGGGCTGTTCGGTGACGGCACGTTCCAAGTCACGACTCTTCTCGGCACGTTCGCCGCCGCCGCTGCGGGAGCGGCGATGCTGCTGGCCGCCCCGTGGGTCACCCGGGCCGTCACCGCCGTCGACGCCTGGCTGATTCGAGGGTTGCTCGGGCCCGGGCGGCTGGCCCAGCGGGTCCACGACCTGGAGCAGAGCCGGGCGCTGGCCGTGGACGACTCCGCCGCCCTGCTGCGGCGGCTCGAACGGGACCTGCACGACGGCGCCCAGATCCGGCTGGCCACGCTGGCCATGAACCTCGGCATGGCCCGGGAGAAGCTCGGCGACAACGGCCCGGTCCCGGACGCCGCGGCCGCCCGGGAGCTGGTCGACGCCGCGCTGCGGGGGGCCAAGGACGCGCTCGGCGAGCTGCGCAGCCTGGTCCGTGGCATCCACCCGCCGGTGCTCGACAACGGGCTGGCCGACGCCCTCGCCTCGCTGACCGCCGACCGGGCGATCCCGGTCCAGCTGGAGGTCAGCATCCCGGTCCGGCCCACCCCCGCGATCGAGACCATCGCGTACTTCTGCGCCGCCGAGCTGCTGGCCAACGCGGCCAAGCACAGCCTGGCCGACAAGCTCGCGGTCCGGGCGGCCGGGCAGCACGACGTGCTGCTGCTCAGCGTCGCCGACGACGGTACGGGCGGCGCCGACCCGACCAGGGGCAGCGGCCTGGCCGGACTGGCGCAGCGGGTCGCCGTGGTGGACGGCCGCCTCACGATCGTCAGCCCACCGGGCGGGCCGACGACGATCACCGTCGAGCTCCCGTTGCACGCATGAAGGCGCGGATCGTGATCGCCGAGGACTCGGTCCTGTTCCGGGCGGGGCTCGCCCGGCTGATCGAGGACCGCGGCCACCAGGTCTGCGCGGCCGTGGGTGACGGCGGTGCGCTGCTCGAGGCGGTGGCCGAGCATCAGCCCGACGTGGTGGTGGCCGACATCCGGATGCCGCCGACCCACACCGACGAGGGGCTGCGCGCCGCGCTCGAGATCCGCCGCCGGCACCCGCGGACCGGGGTGCTGGTGCTGTCGCAGTACATCGAGACCAAGTACACGGCCCGGCTGCTGGAAGGCAACGCGGCGGGCGCCGGATATCTGCTGAAGGAACGGGTGGCCGACGTCGCCGAGTTCGCCGACGCGCTGGAACGGGTCACCGCGGGCGGGACGGCGCTCGACCCCGAGGTCGTCGGCCAGTTGCTGCGCGCGAGCCGCCGGGCCGACGGTCTGGCGGCGCTCACCGCGCGGGAGCGGAACGTGCTGGCGCTGATGGCCGAGGGCCGTTCGAACGCCGGCATCGCCGACGCGCTCGTGGTCACCGGCGGAACCGTGGAGAAGCACGTCGCGGGCATCTTCGACAAGCTGGGACTGCCGCCGGGCGAGGCCGACAACCGGCGGGTGCTCGCGGTGCTGCGCTACCTGAGCTCGTGACCGCGTACCGGTGAAGCAAGGACGCCCCGCCGAGACAGGTCTCGGCGGGGCGGGCCGGCAGGTGAGATCAGTTCTTCGGGATGTCGAAGAGCTTGGCGACCTGGGCCGCCAGGCCGAGGTCACCCTTCGCCTTGATCTTGCCGGTCATGAACATCATCATCGGGTTGCCGTCGCCGGAGACCACCTTGAGGAAGGTCACCGGGTCCATCGTCATCGCCAGCTTGGGCTCGCGGACCGGCTGGTTGGTGACGGTGCAGGCACCGTTCTCGATCACGGTCTCGTAGGTGTCCGTGCTGCCACCGGGGCCGCCCGTGATGCTCCAGTGGATGACGGCCTGGGTCGCGCCGGCCCGGTCCGCGCGGAACAGCGTCGGCATCCGGTTGAACACCTCGTCCAGGATCTTAGTGCGGCTCTCGGAGCCCATGACCTCGGCGATCTTCGAGTCCGGAGTGGACTTGACGAGCTGCGCGAACTCCTTCGGGCCGATCGTGGCGAGAGACTCGGGGCTGAATTCAGTCATCGGTGGACCTTTCGGGATGAGCGCCAGACCTACTCGCGAGTAACCCTAGCGATAACCGCGTAGTCCCGCAGTGTCTCAACCCCCCAACGTCTGTTGGACAGTGAGCCCCGTCTCTCCTAAACTCCCCAACATGTCTTTGGGAGATGCGCGTCGCCAGGCCCGGCTGCGGGCCATGGCCCATCCGGTCCGGCTGCGGATGCTGTCGTTGCTCACCGGTGCGCCGCTCACCGCCGCCGACGTCGCCCGCGAGCTCGGTCTCACCCACGCCAACGCCAGCTACCACCTGCGCAATCTGCTCAGCGCCGGACTGATCGTGCAGACCGGTGAGGAACGCATCCGCGGCGGCGTCGCCAAGCGCTACCGCTACGACGCCGAGCGCGACCGGGAGCGTGAGCGCGAGGCGATGGCCGGCCCGCATCACGCCGACACGCAGCGGGCGCTGTTCGAGGCCGTGGCCAACGAGCTGGTGCGGCGTACCGCCGAGGCCGACTGGTCGGTGGGCGGCTCGATGACCGACGCCGAGCTCTGGGTCGACCCGCAGGTCTTCCGCGAGATCCGCGACCGCATCGCCCAGGCCAGCCGCGACCTGCACGACGCGGCCAAGCCCCCGCGCACTCCGGGCACCATCCGCACCAGCGCGACCATCGCGATGTTCCGCATGGAGGAGCCGTGAACGCTCTCGCCCCGCTGCGCCATGCCCCGTTTCGGTTCCTGCTCGCCGGCCGCACGATCAACTCGATCGGCAACGCGGTCGCGCCGGTCGCCCTGGCCTTCGCCGTCCTCGACCTGACCGGCTCGCCCAGCGACCTCGGCCTGGTCGTCGGCACGCGGGTGTCAGTCAACGTGCTGTTCGTGCTGTTCGGCGGGGCGCTGGCCGACCGGATGCCGAAGCATCACCTGATGGTGGGCGCGAGCATCGCAGCCGCCGTCACCCAGGCGGCGGTGGCCGCCCTGGTGCTGTCCGGCGCGGCGACGATCCCGTGGCTGATCGCGCTGTCCGCGGTCAACGGCATGGTGAGCGCGCTGGCCCTGCCCGCCTCGTCGTCGATCGTGCCGCAGCTCATCCCGGAGGAGATCCGCCAGCAGGCCAATGCGTTGAACCGCCTGTTCTTCAACGGCGCCTTCATCGTCGGCGCGCCGCTGGGCGGGATTCTCGTGGCGGGTGTCGGGCCGGGATGGGGGATCGCGGTGGACGCGGCGGCGTTCGCCCTGTCGGCGATCGCCTTCGCGTTGCTCCGAATCCCGAGGCCCGCGCCCGCTGCGACCGCGCCCGACCAAACCGTGCCCGCACCCGGGCAGGCCGCGCCCGACCAAACCGTGCCCGCGCCCGGGCAGGCCGCGCCCGC
>NZ_JBEZGQ010000868.1:0-3541 GCF_040650095.1 Actinoplanes sp. NPDC048791
GCGGGTGCTGACCCGGGGCATGCCGCTGGCCGAGGACGTGCGGCTGGATGACATCGCCGGGCGTACCCCGGGCTTTGTCGCCGCCGACCTGGGTGCGCTGGCCCGCGAGGCCGGGGTACGCGCCGCGCTGCGCCAGAAGGAGGCCGAGTCGCCCACCGTGACCATGGCCGACTTCGAGGGCGCGCTGGACGTGATCCGGCCGACCTCGATGGCCGAGTCGACGCTGGAGGTCGCCCAGGTCACGCTGGACGACGTCGGTGACATGGCCGAGGTGAAGCAGACCCTGACCGAGTCGGTGCTGTGGCCGCTGACCTATCCCGACACGTTCGCCCGGCTCGGGGTGCAGCCGCCGCGCGGTGTCCTGCTCTACGGCCCGCCCGGCTGCGGCAAGACGTATCTGGTCAAGGCGATCGCCGGCACCGGCAAGGCCAACGTGCTGTCGGTCAAGGGCGCCGAACTGCTCAACAAGTGGGTCGGCGAGAGCGAGCGCGCGGTCCGGGAGCTCTTCCGCCGGGCCCGTGAGGCCGCGCCGACCCTGGTCTTCCTGGACGAGGTGGACGCGCTGGCGCCGACCCGCGGCCAGTCCACCGACGGCGGCACGACCGACCGGGTCGTGGCCGCGCTGCTGACCGAGCTGGACGGGGTGGAGTCGCTGCGCAACGTGGTGGTGATCGGCGCGACCAACCGGCCCGACCTGATCGACCCGGCACTGCTGCGGCCGGGCCGGCTGGAACGGCTGGTCTTCGTGCCGCCGCCGGACGGCGAGGCCCGGGCGGCCATCCTGCGGGCCTCGGCCAAGTCCGTGCCGCTGGACAGCGCCGTCGACCTGGACGAGCTGGGCGCCGAGCTGGAGGGCTTCTCTGCCGCGGACTGTGCCGCGCTGATCCGGGAGGCGGCGCTGTCGGCGATGCGCGAGTCGCTGGACGCCTCGACGGTCACCGCCGAGCACGTGGCGACCGCGCGCAAGCGGGTGCGGGCCTCGCTGGATCCGGTGCAGGTCGCGTGGCTGGAGGCCTACGCCTCCACGCACGCCCCCGGCTAGCGGCGGCGGGTGCGGGCCCGGGTCGAGCGCAGCCGGCGCAACCGGCCGATCAGGACCGGGTCATGGGCCAGCGCCGCCGGGTTGTCCAGCAGGCCGTTGAGCAGCTGGTAGTAGCGCGTCGAGGAGAGGCCGAAGGCGTCGCGGACGGCCTGCTCCTTGGCGCCGGCATGCTTCCACCACTTGCTCTCGAACGCGAGGATCTGCACCTCGCGCTCGGTGAGGGCGGGCGCTTCGGCAGTGGGCTCGGCCGGGGGCTCCTCGCGGGGCGCGGGGACGTGCTGCTGGTTGAGAGAGGCGTCGGGCTGCATGGCGCTCCTGGGCGGTGGGAGAGCACGCACAGATGTACGAAGGGGATCGTCAGCATAGTGGCAGCCGGCGATCCCCGCCGTCCGTGAGTGCCGATGCAGCCGAAGCTACCTCAAGTAATGTCTCGGCTACGCATAGTCCACATGGCTGCCCCCACAACGAGGAGCACCACCGCCGCCAGCACCCCGCCGGCCATCGGCCAGGTGATGGTGACCGTGGCCGGCTCGCACCCGGAGGTGCTGGAGTAGTCGCACGAGTCCCAGTCGGTCGCCACGGCCGACTTGTCCATCCAGGCCTGGGTCCACACCGGCACCAGGTACGCCTCCACGAACGGCACCTTGGCCAGCGTCAGCACGGTGCCGAGGCCGAACTGGAACACGATGATCGCCCCGATCGCCGCACCCAGGGCCATCGCCGTGTGCCGGCCCAGCGACGCCAGGCCGAAGCCCACCGCGCCCGCCGCCAGCACCAGCACCAGCCCGCGCAGCTCCATGAGCAGGATGGACTGCCAGGCACCCGAGGTCATCCCGGTCAGCGTGCCGCGCAGCTGCGCGATCAGCACGAACAGCCCGGTCCACACCGCGGAGACCACCACCGTGAACGCGGCCAGACTCACCAGCAGCGCGCCGAGCTTGGTGCCCAGCACCTGCAGCCGGCGCGGCCGCCACAGCAGCAGGTTCATCATGCCGCCGCTGCTCCACTCGGCGCCCACAAAGGTCGCGCCGATCACGAACGCCGTCACCGCCAGCAGCGCGGCGAGCGCGGTCACCAGGAAACCGAACTGCTCGCGGAAGTTGAACGTCGGGTCCATGTACCACTCGGCGCGGAAGTCGTCCCGGACCGGCTGATAGATCTGGTCGCAGGGCGGATAGTTCTGCGCCGCCGGCGTGCCCTGGGCCGCCTGGCAGTCCGCCGTCTCCTTGCTCGCCTGCTGCACAGCCGACTGGTACTGGCTGTCGGCCTCGGCCTGCGCGGCGGCGAGCCGCTCGGGTGACGCCTTGTGGTTGGTGAAGAACATCCCGGCCACGATGGCGGCCAGCACCAGCAGCGTGCCGAGCACGAAGAACCGGGTGAAGCGGCGCTTGGTCAGCCGGCGGGTCTCCGCCGTGTAGAGGCTCACTGTCCCCACCCGCCGTTGATCGCCGGGGCGGCCGCGGACTCGTCGACCTGGCGGTGTTCGCCCTCGACCGGCGCGGTGCCGGTGAGCTCCAGGAAGACGCTCTCCAGGTCGACCGCGACCGGGGCCAGTTCGCTGACGTAGACCCCGCGGGCGGCGAGCGTCCGGGTGATGGCCCCGGGCTGCGCGATGCCGCTGACCATCAGGTGGTCCGGCTCGACGACGACCTGGGCGCCGATCTCGCGCAGCGCCCCGGCCGAGCCGGTCAGGTCGGCGACCGACTCGACGCGGACCCGTACCGAGGAGGTGGCGTGCTGGGCCAGCACGTCGGCGACGCCACCGGCCGCCACCCGGCGCCCGGCCGAGATGATCGTGACGGAGTCGCAGATGAGCTGGATCTCGCCGAGGATGTGACTGGAGAGCACCACGGTCATCCCCGACTCGGCCAGGTTGCGCATCAGCGTGCGCATCTCCCGGATGCCGCCCGGGTCAAGGCCGTTGGCCGGCTCGTCCAGGATCAGCAGTTGCGGGTTCTTGAGCAGGGCGGAGGCGACCGCGAGGCGCTGTTTCATGCCCAGCGAGTAGGTCTTGACCCGGTCGGTGGCCCGGTCCCGCAGCCCGACCAGCTCCAGCACCTCGTGCACCCGCACCCGCTCGACGCCGCCGGCGTCGGCGAGCAGGGACAGGGTGTCGCGGGCGGAGAAGTTGCCGAAGAACTGCGGGCTCTCCACGATGGCGCCGACCAGGCCGGCGACCTCGGGCAGGGCCTGCGGCACCTCCCGGCCGAGCAGGGCCATCCGGCCGCCGTTGGGCCGGATCAGGCCGAGCAGCGTACGCAGCGTGGTGGTCTTGCCGGAGCCGTTGGGCCCCAGGAAGCCGTGCACCTGACCGGCCTCGACGACCATGTCGAAGCCGTCCAGCGCCCGGCGCACCCCCTTGCGGCTGCGATAGGTCTTGCGCAGGCCCTGTATCTCGAGGACAGCATTCACGCCGTCACCCTAATCACTCTCCGCCACTGTTCCCGGCGAAACGGGGCGTGTGCCCCCCCCGGGGGGCCGGGGGGGGGGCCGGCGCGG
>NZ_JBEZGQ010000869.1:0-3532 GCF_040650095.1 Actinoplanes sp. NPDC048791
TCGTGGTCAGCGGGCCACCCGGCAGCGGCAAGACCACCCTGGCCCACGCGCTGGCCCGCGAGCTCGGCTGCCCGGCGATCTGCCGCGACGAGATCCGCGAAGGCGTGGTGCGGGCCGGGACACCTGACCCCGGCATGCTGCACACCCTGGCCACCTTCTTCGACGTCCTGACCCTGCTGGTGCGGGCCGGCGTGACGACGGTGGCCGAGGCCGCGTTCCAGGACAAGTTGTGGCAGCCCGGGCTGGCTCCGCTGACCGGCCTGGCCCGGATCCGGGTCGTACGTTGCTCGGTCACGCCGTCGACCGCCCGCAGCCGGATCACCGACCGGCTGCGGACCACGGCGAACCGCGCCGCCCACGACGATGCCGGTCTGCTGCGCCGGATGGACGCCGGCGAGGCGACCTGGGAGCCGATCAGCCTGCCGGTGCCGACGCTGACGGTGGACACCACCGACGGCTACTCCCCCAGCCTGCGCGAAATCGTCGCCTTCGCTTCTTGACATCACCGCGCCCAGCGGTATTCTCAACCTATCGGTTGATTAACCGACTAGTTGATAAGCCAGGTGGTTGAGCATGACGACGGCCGACCCGATCAGCGGCGTCTTCGCCGCCCTCGCCGATCCGACCCGCAGGGCGATCCTCGCCCGGCTGGCCCGCGGCGAGGCGACGGTCAACGAACTCGCGGAGCCCTTCCCGATCAGCCTGCAGGCGATCTCGAAGCACCTGAACGTGCTCGAGCGCGCCGGCCTGATCGCCCGGACCCGCGAGGCCCAATGGCGGCGCTGCCGGATCGAACCCGCCCCGCTGCGCGACATCGCGGGCTGGGTCGAGCAGTACCGGCGCCTCTGGGAAGAGCGCTACGACACGCTCGGCGGATACCTGGACGACCTGCAGAAGGAGCAGTCATGAGCACCATCACGGTCAGCACCCCGACCCCCACCGAACTGGTCATGAGCCGCACGTTCAACGCCCCCAAGGAGCTCGTCTTCGCCGCGCACACCGAGGCCGAGCACCTGCGGCACTGGTGGGGCCGGGGCAACCCGCTCGACGTGTCGATCGACTTCCGGGTCGGCGGCAAGTGGCGCTTCGTGGAGACCTCCGACGGCCAGGAGCACGCCTTCCGGGGCGAGTTCCGGGAGATCTCGGCACCCGACTCCTACACCTGGACGTTCGAGTACGAGCCGATGGCCGGCCACGTCCTGGTGGAGAAGTTCGTCTTCACCGAGGAGGACGGCAAGACCACGGTGACCGCGTCGAGCACGTTCGACTCGCAGGAGGACCGCGACGGCATGCTCCAGTCGGGCATGGAGGCCGGGGCGAACCAGAGCTACGCGGCGCTGGACGCGTACCTGCTGAAGATCGGTTGATCCTGGAGACACGAAAAGGGCCGCCCATCGGGCGGCCCTTTTTCGATGCTCGGGAGGTCAGCCGACGAGCGTCGGGATCTTCTCGAACAGCTGCGTCGTGAAGGTGACCATCTCGTGCAGCATCCAGTTGCCCGAGAACAGGATCGCCGCGCCGACGCCGACCGCCTTCGGGACGAACGACAGCGTCGCCTCCTGGATCTGCGTCACCGACTGGAACAGCGAGATCGCGAAACCGATCAGCAACGCCGTCAACAGCACCGGCGCGCACATCTTCGCGGCGATGGTCATGGCCTGCAGCCCCAGCTCAACGATCTGCGTGTCGGTCATGCCATCCCCTTCGGGCTTCCGCCGAAGCCGGGGAGCGCAGAACGGGGGCGCCACGGTTGCCGTTCGGTTCGGGCTCACACCGCCTATCGCGTCCTAGGAAGATAGGTCAAACGCCCGAGGGGAAGGTCTCGGGTTCCCGGGTGTCGATGGTCGCGGGGTGCAGCGGGCGGACCGCCTGGGTCTCGTCGAACCACAGGAAGGCGTCGTAGCGTTCGCCCAGCACCGTCGGGACGTAGTTGCCCCAGCGTTCGCGGTCCGGGCGGTAGACCACGCCGATCGCGCGGTGGGCCAGCTCATCCGTCAGCAGGGCCGGGCCGTCCTCGGGGAAGACGAACAGCGCGCGGGACGGTGCCGTCGCGTGCAGCACGTCCTCCAGGGAGTCCGGCCGGGCCGGCGGCACAGCCATCTCCCGCATCGGCGCGCCCCACGAGTCACCCGCGATCACCGAGCCGCGGTGCGTACCGAAGCCCACCAGCACCACCCGGTCCCGGCCGTAGCGGTCGCGGGCCAGCTCGCCCAGCGTGTTCTCGCCGTGCCGGGACTGGTCCGTCGCCCGGGCGTCGCCCACGTGGGTGTTGTGCGCCCATACGACCGCCTTGGCCTCGGGGCCGTAGTGGGTCAGCAGCCGGTCCAGGGTCTCGTCCATGTGCCGGTCGCGGACGTTCCACGAGCGCGGGCCGCCGTGCACCATCGCCCGGTAGTAGTGCTCGGCACCCACGACCACCTCGGCGTTCTGCCAGGCGGCGAACTCCCCCGCCGCGGCCGTCGCCCGCTCGCGCAGCCGCACCAGCAGGTCCACCACCTCGTTCTCGCAGGTTGCCGACACGAACCGGGTGGCCCACGCGTACGACTGCGGGTCCTCGGCGAACGGCTCGAAGCACCGGTACGCGGCCAGCGCGGCCGGCACCTGATCCGGGTCGTGCTCACGCAGGTGCACCAGGATCTCGCGCAGCGACTCCCACAGCGAGTACACGTCCAGGCCGTGGAAGCCCACCGGCCGCTCCCGGCTCTCATTGCCCGCCCGCAGCCACCGGCAGAAGTCGGTCACCTCCTCGTTGGCCCACATCCACGTCGGCCACCGGTCGTACCCCAGCAGCGCCTCACGCGGATCCCCGGGCTCGCCCGGCAGTCCCCGCACGCTGCGGTCCACCCGGGCGCAGTCGGGCCAGTCCCCTTCGACCGCGACGAACGAGAAGCCCTGCTCCTCGATCAGCCGGCGGGTGAGTGCCGCCCGCCAGGTGTAGAACTCGTGGGTGCCGTGGCTCGCCTCGCCCAGCAGCACGACCCGGGCCGGGCCGGCCCGTTCGACCAGCTCGTCGAGGTCACCGGGGTCCCGCAGCGGGGTCGCCAGGGATGCCACTTCGTCGCCGTAGCGTGCCATGAGCCGCGCCTACCCGGCCCGGACGCCGTTCATACGTCTGACTCTTGGGCCTCAGCGCAGCGACAGCGCGACCGTGCGCGCCTCCTCCAGATCCGTGAAGCCCTCCAGGCGATAGGTGAGGTCCCCGCTGGTCCAGACCAGCGTGGGTCCGGCCAGCCGGGCCGTCTCGACGCGCTCGATGCCGTCGCGCCCGACGTAGGTCACCGGATGCGGCTGCGGCAGCCAGATCGCGTCCGCCCCGGCCACGTCGGTCCACTGGGCCTCGGGGGCGGACTTGAAGAAGAACGGGCTGACCCCGCCGTCGAACTCGTCGAGCCGGACCGTGCCGCCGCGGTAGACCAGCGTGACCACCCGGGGCGCGCCGGCCGGATCCGGGTCGCCCAGTTCCACCCGCTCGGGCGCGCCGAGCTTGTCCGGGACCCGCACCGGGAACAGCGCCACGCTGCGGGCGGTGTCG
>NZ_JBEZGQ010000870.1:0-3527 GCF_040650095.1 Actinoplanes sp. NPDC048791
CTTCGCCCACTTCTCCGCCATCGCGACGAGCGGCTACCGCAGCCTCGACGAGAACCAGAAGGTGGAGTTCGACATCACCCAGGGCCAGAAGGGCCTGCAGGCGGAGAACATCCGCCCGCTCTGACCTTCGCTCTTCGCCGACGGCGGTCCGACTGATTCAGTCGGGCCGCCGTTCGCGTTCCCGTTGAGGTGCACCGCGGGTATCGCCGGCGTATGGAAAATCGCATACGCTCCGGCAACGGCCGGCCCTCTTCAATGAGGTCATGAGCCCCAGGAGAACCCTGTCCGTCGGCCTGGCCGTTCTCGGCCTCGCGGGCGCCGTGTTCGTCGTGCGGCGGCCGCTCGTGATGGCTGCTCCGGCGTGTCTGGCCGGGCGGTGGCACGGCTGCTACGACACCGAGAACGGCCTGATCCTGATGATGCTGGTCGGGCTGCCGCCGGCCGCTCTGCTGGTGTGGGCCCTGGCCTACCGGCGGCGCGCCATCGGCGTTTCCCTGGCCTGGCGGATCTCGGTGGCCGACGTGGGCCTGGTCTACGGGACAGTGCCGTTCATCTGGATGACTCTGATGCCGGGTCCGGGCGCGGGTGTCGTCCCCGGCCGGGTCAGTCTGGTGCCGCTGCGGGACCTCATCACGATGGGACCGCTCGGGATCGGCGGCAACCTGCTGATCCTGGCCGCGCTGGGCTTCTTCGCCCCGATGCGGTTCGCGGCGCTGGCCTCCGTACCGCGGATCCTGGCCCTCGGGGCCGGCTGCTCGATCCTGATCGAGACCGCGCAGTTCGTCTTCCGCCTGGACCGGGTGTCGTCGGTCGATGACGTCCTGGTCAACGCGGCCGGCGCCGCGCTGGCCGCGCTGGCGTCCCGCCGCTGGTGGCGGACCACGGCGGAGGAGCCGTCCGACCAGCACCGATCCGCACCGGCGGCGGCCACCTCCGGACCGCGCTGACCATAGGCTGCCGGCATGCGCGTACTGATCGTGGAGGACGAGCCCTACCTGGCCGAAGCCGTCCGTGACGGGCTGCGGCTCGAAGCGATCGCCGCCGACATCGCCGGTGACGGCGACGCGGCCCTGGAGCTGCTCGGCGTCAACTCGTACGACCTCGCGGTCCTCGACCGCGACATCCCCGGCCCCTCCGGCGACGAGGTGGCCCGGCGCATCGTGGCCTCGGGCAGCGGCATCCCGATCCTCATGCTCACCGCGGCCGACCGGATCGACGACAAGGCCTCCGGCTTCGCGCTCGGCGCCGACGACTACCTCACCAAACCGTTCGAGCTGCGGGAGCTGGTGCTCCGGCTGCGGGCCCTCGACCGCCGGCGCGGGCACGCCCGGCCGCCGGTCCGCGAGATCGCCGGCCTGCGGCTCGACCCGTTCCGCCGGGAGGTCTTCCGCGACGGGCGCTACGTCGCGCTCACCCGCAAGCAGTTCGCCGTGCTGGAGGTTCTGGTCGCCGCCGAGGGCGGGGTGGTCAGCGCCGAGGAGCTGCTGGAACGGGCCTGGGACGAAAACGCCGACCCGCTCACCAACGCCGTGCGCATCACCGTGTCCGCGTTACGCAAACGGCTCGGCGAGCCCTGGATCATCGCCACCGTGCCCGGCGTCGGCTACCGCATCGATCAGGGGTGAGCGTGACCAGAGCCCCCGGGATGAGCGTCCGCCTCAAGCTCACCCTCAGCTACGCCGCTTTCCTCCTGCTGGCCGGTGCTCTGCTGCTCGCCGCCGTGTGGGTGTTCCTGCTGCGTTACGTCCCCGACCGGGCATTGCTGATCGGCACCGACACCAGCATCAACGGCGTCTTCCCCGTCCGGTCCAACCTGCTGCACATCTTCGCTCCGCGGGCGGCCGCCGTGCTGGCCTTCGTGCTGGTGTTCGGCCTGGTCGGCGGCTGGGTGCTGGCCGGCCGGATCCTCGCGCCGCTCACCCAGATCGCGGACGCGGCCCGGACCACCGGCCAGGGGTCACTGTCGCACCGGATCCGCATGAAGGGGCGCCGCGACGAGTTCCGTGAGCTCTCCGACGCGTTCGACTCGATGCTCGACCAGCTCGAGTCCCACGTCGCCGAGCAGCAGCGGTTCGCCGCGAACGCCTCGCACGAGCTGCGCACCCCGCTCGCGATCTCGCGGACGCTGCTCGAGGTCGCCCGTAAGGACCCCACCCGGGTGCGGGGTGAGCTCATCGAGCGGCTGCACACCGTCAACCAGCGGGCCATCGACCTCACCGAGGCCCTGCTGGTGCTCAGCCGCGGCGACCGCGGGGACTTCACCCGGGAGAGCGTCGACCTGTCCCTGCTCGCCGAGGAAACCGCCGAGACGCTGCTGCCGCTGGCCGAACGGCGCCGGATCACGCTGGAGGTCACCGGCGGAGCGGCCCGGACCAACGGCTCGCCTCAGCTTCTGCTGCGGATGGTGACGAATCTTGTACAGAACGCCATTGTCCACAACGTCCCAACGGACGGCACCGTCACTGTGCGTACTGAGTCGCACGGTGACACGAGCGTGTTGCAGGTCGAGAACACGGGTCGCCGGCTCCCGCCCGAACTGCTGCCGACGCTGACCGAGCCCTTCCAGCGCGGGACAGAACGGGTACGCACGGACGAACACGCCGGCGCCGGCCTCGGACTGGCCATCGTGCACAGCATCGTCCGAGCCCACGACGGCTCCCTCGACCTCAGGCCCGGCCCCACCGGCGGTCTCCGCGTCACCGTCCGGCTACCCGGTACGCCGTAGCACTGTCGCGAATCAGGCGTGCTTCTGCCAGTGCGCGGCTGGGTATGACATGCGACACTCGCAGCAGGATCGGTGCCAAGAAAGATCCACACTGTGGGTGACGGATTCGCGCGACGGCCAGGAGGGATGACCATGCGATCTCTGGCAGGTCGTTACCGGGTCGAGCAGCCGGTCGGCCACGGTGGCAGCGCCGTCGTGCACAGCGGCTACGACCGTACGCTCAAACGTCGCGTCGCGATCAAGCTGTTCTCGCCGTACCGGCCGGACAGCGGTGAGCCGTTCCTCGACGTGCTGCGCGAGGCGCGGGCCGCGGCGACGCTGAGCCACCCGAACGTCGCCCGGGTCTACGACTACGGCGAGGCCGTCGACGGGGACCAGCGGATCCCGTACCTGATCATGGAGTTTCTCGAGGGTGACACCGTAGCCGACCGGCTCGCCGCGACCGGCGCGTTCGAATGGTCGCGCGCCGCCGAGATCTGTGCGGACGTCGCCGCCGCCCTGGCCGCCGCGCACGCGCGGGACCTGGTGCACCGCGACGTGAAGCCCCGCAACGTCATGCTGACCCCGGGCGGCGTGAAGGTCCTCGACTTCGGCATCGCCGCCCTAGCCGGGCAGAACAGCTTCGACGCGCACGGGCAGCTCTGGGGCACCCCGGCCACCCTCGCGCCCGAGCAGCTGCGCGGCGAACCGACCTACCCCGCGGCCGATGTCTACGCGCTCGGCCTGCTGCTGTTCGAATGCCTCACGGGCACCCGCGCCTGGCCGGGCACCAGCGTCGGCGACATCCTCGCCGCCCGCTTCC
>NZ_JBEZGQ010000871.1:0-3523 GCF_040650095.1 Actinoplanes sp. NPDC048791
TCGCTCCCCGCCGTGGGACACGTCTTCACCCGGCTCGCCGGGCACGGTCTGGTGCTGATGCCGCACTGGCCGTACCGCTTCGAACGGCTCCCGGGCGAGCCGCACACGGTCCGGGTGGTCCGGGGCCTGCCGGACGGACCGGTCTGGACGGTGGTGCGGCCCGGCGAGCCGGTCGAGCCGCACGAGGCGGTGGACGTCGCCGACGGGCCCGCGCACGACCACTGGGAGATCCAGACCTCGGTCGTCAACCTGCGCTGGCCGGCCGGCTTCCGGGTCGACTCACCGCTCGACGAGGGCGACCAGACCCCGTTCTACCTGCACGGGCCCGGCGAGGCGGCGATCTTTCCGCAGGGCCCGGTGCCGCGGGAGCGCTGTGCCGACCCCGAGACGCTGGTCGCGCCCGGCCAGACGTTGCTGCGCCATGACGGGCAGAGCGTCGAGCTGGCCTATGAGCACGACGGTGAGCCGTGGTGGCAGGCGCACCGGCTGGTCCCGTACGGGTCGGACCGGACCTTGATCCTCACCGCCCAGTGCCTGCGCACCCACGCCGACCAGACCCGCGAGGCGGTCGACGCCGCACTGTCCTGATTCCGTCTGGACAGCCCACCTGATCCCGCTCCGCGCTGCCGGGCACCCCCGTGGTGTCGGTCGCGCGGATGCGGTATCTAGGCGGCCAGCCGGTGTTCCGCTCCGGCGGCGGCGGCGTGCCGCAACAACCTCTCGCGGGCTGCCTCGGACTCCTGGGCCTGCTCACGTTCTGCCTGCTCCAGCACCCGGCGGCGCCTCGCCGCCGCCCATCCGAACCTGTCCGCGTGCTCCCCGAACGTCATCGTCACACCTCCAGGACAACCGCCGCTGAACAACCGGCTGCTACCAACACGTGACGATGCGTAAAACGGTTCAGGGTCATCTGCGCGGGCCGGGTGGCGCCGTACCCCGTCTGCCCGCGACCGCACCGGGACGACCGATAAGCTGAGGCTGATCGCGGTCGCTGAAGCCCGCCGACGCCGGCCGGAAACTCGCGGCGCGTCGCTACTTGCAGTTCATCCCCATGACGGGGGTCGGCCAGCGGGCCGATCCGAAAGAGAGACTAGCCTGATGGCTGTGACACGCCGCGCAAAGATCGTCTGCACCATGGGTCCTGCCACCGCCTCCCCCGAGCGCATGCTCGGTCTGGTCGAGGCCGGCATGGACGTGGCCCGGCTGAATTTCAGCCACGGCAGCCACGAGGACCACCGCCAGATCTACGACATGGTCCGCAACGCCGCCCGGGAGACCGGCCGCGCCGTCGCCGTCCTGGCCGACCTTCAGGGCCCCAAGATCCGGCTGGGCAAGTTCGCCAACGGGCCGCACATCTGGGCCAACGGTGACACCGTCACCATCACCAGCGACGACATCCTCGGCACCCCCGACCGGGTCAGCTGCACCTACTCGAAGCTGCCGCAGGAGGTCAAGGTCGGCGACCGCCTGCTGATCGACGACGGCAAGGTCGCCGTCGAGGTCTCCGCGGTCGAGGGCAACGACATCCGCTGCCTGGTCACCGAGGGCGGCCCGGTCAGCAACAACAAGGGCGTCTCGCTGCCCAACGTCGCCGTCAGCGTCCCCGCGATGAGCGACAAGGACGAGGAGGACCTGCGCTTCGCGCTCAGCCTCGGCGTCGACCTGATCGCGCTGTCGTTCGTACGCTCGCCCGACGACATCAAGCTGGTGCACCAGATCATGGCCGAGGAGGGCACCACCCTGCCCGTCATCGCCAAGGTCGAGAAGCCCGAGGCGGTCACCCACCTCGAGGCCATCGTGCTGGCCTTCGACGGCGTCATGGTCGCCCGCGGTGACCTCGGCGTCGAGCTGCCCCTGGACCAGGTCCCCCTGGTGCAGAAGCGGGCCGTGCAGCTCTGCCGGGAGAACGCCAAGCCGGTCATCGTGGCCACCCAGATGCTCGACTCGATGATCGAGAATTCCCGCCCGACCCGCGCCGAGGCCTCCGACGTCGCCAACGCGGTCCTCGACGGCGCCGACGCGGTGATGCTCTCCGGCGAGACCTCGGTCGGCAAGTACCCGGTCCTCACCGTCAGCACCATGGCCAAGATCGTCACCACCACGGAGAGCGGCGACTTCGGCGTCCCGGTCCTGCAGCACGACCCGCGCACCCACAGCGGCGCGCTGACCGTGGCCGCCAGCCGGATCGCCCGCAACATCGGCGCCAAGGCCCTGGTCGCGTTCTCCCAGACCGGCGACACCGTCCGCCGCCTCTCCCGGCTGCACTGCGAGCTGCCGCTGCTGGCCTTCACCCCGGTCGCCGAGGTCCGCGACCAGCTGGCCCTGTCCTGGGGCGTCGAGACGTTCCTGACCGACTTCGTCGAGCACACCGACGACATGTTCCGCCAGGTCGACCACGCCATGCTCGGCCTCGGCCTGGCCAAGCCCGGCGAGTACGTCGTCGTCGTGGCCGGCAGCCCGCCGAACGCGCCCGGCTCCACCAACACTCTGCGCGTGCACCAGCTCGGCTCGCTCGTCGACCCGGCCACGGTGACCGAGCAGAAGTGAGCACCCCGCTGACGGGACAGGCCGCCGTCGATCAGCTCCTCGAGGTCCTCGACCTCAAGCAGATCGACGCGGCCACGTTCCGGGGCGAGAGCCCCCAGGTCGGCGCCCAGCGGGTCTTCGGCGGCCAGGTCGCGGGCCAGGCCCTGGTCGCGGCGGGCCGCACGGTCGACCCGGAACGCCGCGTGCACTCCCTGCACGGCTACTTCGTGCGCCCGGGCGACCCGACGGTCCCGATCGACTTCGCGGTCGAGAAGATCCGCGACGGCCGGTCCTTCTCGGTCCGCCGCTCCACGGCCCAGCAGCACGGCCGCACGATCTTCTTCATGTCGGCCTCGTTCCAGGTCACCGAGCAGGGCCTCGACCACCACACGCCCCCGCCGCAGGGCGTGCCGGGCCCGGACGAGACCCGCACGATGCTCGACTGGCTGGCCCGCTACCCGGACCGCGCGGCCGCGTTCAAGGCGGCCCCGCAGGCGATCGACGTCCGCTACGTGGGCACCCCCGGCTGGGTCCCCCCGGGCGACCGCGACGCCGCCGACGAGCAACGCGTCTGGATGCGCATCAACGGCAAGCTGCCGGACGACCCGCTGATCCACGCCTGCGCCCTGACCTACGCATCGGACCTGTCCCTGCTCGACTCGGTCCTGTCGATGCACGGCGAGGTGTGGGGCCCGGGCGGCGTGATCGGCGCCAGCCTGGACCACGCGCTGTGGCTGCACCGGCCGTTCCGAGCGGACGAATGGTTCCTGTACGACTGCACGAGCCCGTCGGCGAGCGGCAGCCGGGGACTGGCCAGCGGCCGGATGTTCACCGAGGACGGCCGGCAC
Source organism: Actinoplanes sp. NPDC048791 (assembly GCF_040650095.1). Lineage (NCBI taxonomy): Bacteria > Bacillati > Actinomycetota > Actinomycetes > Micromonosporales > Micromonosporaceae > Actinoplanes > Actinoplanes sp. NPDC048791. The sequence goes on from NZ_JBEZGQ010000871.1 coordinate 3,375, forward strand.
ATCGCCAGCGCGGTCCAGGAGGGCCTGCTCCGCCGCGTCGGCGCCTGAGGCTGCCCGGAACGGAAAGGGCCCCGCCGGGGCGGGACCCCGGCCCGGCGACTGGCCGTTCAGCGGGTCCCGCCACCAGCGGGGCAGGGGAAACTTTCAGT
>NZ_JBEZGQ010000872.1:0-3521 GCF_040650095.1 Actinoplanes sp. NPDC048791
GTTCTGGGTCCACAGGTCGCCGTGGGTCAGGCAGGCCGGCCGGTCCGGCAGCAGGTCGGGCAGGCGGCGGCACAGCCGCTCCAGCGCCGCCCGGTCGCCCGCGTCGAGCGCCGCGTCGACGCGGGGCTGCCCGAGCCAGCGCAGCAGGCGGTGCTCGGCGAAGAAGGCGAAACCGTCGTCGCTCCAGGTGTTGGTCTGCCGGCGACGGCCCAGCCAGTTGTCGCGGTGCCACCCGAAGCGCCCGTGGACGGTGCTCAGGTGCAGGCGGGCCAGCGCATGCGCCAACTGCTCCCAGAAGTCCTCATCGCGCGGCCGTGGACGCAGCACCGACAGCACGAGCAGTTCCCGATCGGCCCGGATCACGTCGGGTGTCGCCACGCCGCCGAGCTCGCGCAGAGCCGTCAGTCCCTCGGCCTCCGCGGCGAAGACGTCGTCGTCCGGCGGGTCGGCGAAGGCCTTGACGAACACCGGCGGCGCGTCTCGGCGGGTCGCGATGCCCGCGAGGGCCGCCAGCCCGCCGCTCACCGGTTCGACCGTGACGACATCGCTGATCCCGGCCCGGTGCAGGCGGTCGAGGAGGAACGTCGCCGAGTGCGTCAAGAAAGCTCCTCAGGTCCGCGGTGCCCGGTCGTGAGATCGTACTGGCCGGCGGCCCGCCCGCTGACCACGTTCGTGCGCCGGCACCTCGGTGCCGGGCCGCTCCCGTCGGACGCCTGGGCACAGGCCGCGTTCAGCGACTTCACGCCGGCCGAGCAGCGGTCCACCGCCCAGCGCCAGGTGATCTGGGCACGTCCGCGAAGTGCGCCGGATCTTCCTCGACACCATGACCCCGCGCCAGGTCGGCCAGTTGCAGACGATCCTCCGCCAGGTGCAGTGCAGACCCCGGCGTGACTGTCCCTGTCACTCCCAGGATCACGGGAGGTCTGCCTGCGGCGCGGACCGGGTCGCACCCTTGACCACATGACAGAGAACATGCTCGGTGGAGTATTCGAGATCAAGAACGGCCCGGCCCTGGTCCGGATGGGCTACGGCGCCATGCAGCTCGCCGGGCCGCGGGTCTGGGGCCCGCCCCGGGACCGCGCGGAGGCGGTGGCGGTGCTGCGGTCGGCGGTCGAGGCCGGCGTCAACCACATCGACACCGCGGACTTCTACGGCCCGCACGTGACCAACGAGATCATCCGCGAGGCGCTGGCGCCGTACGGCGACGACCTGCACATCGTCACCAAGGTCGGGGCGGTGCGCGACGAGAACGGCGGCTGGCCGCACGCCCGCTCGCCGCGGCAGCTGCGCGAGCAGGTCGAGTCGAACCTGCGCACCCTCGGCGTCGAGGCGCTGGACGTGGTGAACCTGCGCGTCGGTGGCGGCGCGGACGGGCACTCGCCGGTGCCCGGTTCGCTCGCGGAGCCGTTCGGCGCGCTGGCCGAGCTCCGTGACCAGGGCAAGATCCGGCACCTGGGGGTGTCGGTCGTCGACGCCGGGCAGATCCGCGAGGCCCAGACGATCGCGCCGATCGTGACCGTGCAGAACTGGTACAACATCGCCCACCGCGGGGACGAGGCGATCATCGCCGACCTGCACGGCCAGGGCATCTCCTACGTGCCGTTCTGGCCGCTGGGCGGCTTCAACCCGCTGCAGTCGGGGGTGCTCGACACGGTCGCGGCCCGGCTGGGGCAGCCGGCGAAGGCGGTCGCGCTGGCCTGGTTGCTGCACCGCTCGCCCAACATCCTGCTGATCCCGGGTACGTCGTCAGTGGCGCACCTGCGGGAGAACCTCGCCGCCGCGACCCTCGAGCTGGACGCCGGGACCATCGCCGAACTCGACGCCGTCGCCGCATGACCGGGAGTCGCAGGACCAGGCACCGGCTCCGGCCGCGGCCTACCGTGAACTCATGAGCGTCGAGTCGAACCCGCTGGGCGACTACCTGCGTGCCCGCCGCGAGCTCGTGACCCCCGAGCAGGCCGGCATTCCCGTGCTGGGCCTGCGGCGGGTGCCGGGGCTGCGCCGCGAGGAGGTCGCGATGCTGGCCGGGATCAGCGCCGACTACTACCTGCGGCTGGAGCAGGGCCGCGACCGCAACCCGTCCGTGCAGGTGCTGGAATCGCTGGCCCGGGTGCTGCACCTGGACGACGACGGTACGGCGTACCTGCTCGGTCTGGGGACGGAGAAGCCCCGCCGCTCGCGGCGCCGTCCGCGGCGTGAGAGCGTCCCGGCCGGCATCGCCAAGCTCGTCGCCACACTGCCGTTGCCCGCGTTCGTGGAGGGCCGCTACTTCGACGTCCTGGCCGCGAACGCCCTGGCCACCGCGTTGTCACCGCGGCTGGTGGTGGGGGGCAACCGGCTGCGGGACGTCTTCCTGGAGCCCGCCGAGCGCGAGCTCTACCCGGACTGGGACACGGACACCGAGCGCCTCGTCGCGGGCTTCCGCGAGTCCGTCGGCACCGACACCGACGACCCCCGCTTCATCGAGCTCGTCGGTGAGGTGTCGCTGGCCAGCCCGCGTTTCCGGCAGCTGTGGGGGCGTCACGACGTACGGGTGCGCGAAGGTGCCCCGATGCACCTCGACCACCCGCAGGTGGGTGAGCTGCGCCTGAACCGGGAGAAACTCGGCATCAGCGGCACCGCCGGCCAGATGCTGGTCATCTACCACCCGGACGCGGGCACCGACGCGGCCGACAAGCTGGCGCTGCTCGCCTCGGCGGCGTTGACGCCCGCCGACCGGCCCGGCGTGAGACCCGGCCCGGCGTGAGACCCGGCGCGGCGGGCGGCTGAAGGCGCTCGATGTATCGTCCTGCCCGTGACTGATCCACTCCTGCCGGGGGATCCGGCCGAGCTGGGCGGCTACCGGCTGCTCGGGCGGCTCGGCCAGGGTGGCATGGGTGCCGTCTACCTCGGGCGGGACGCCGGCGGCCGGCTGGTCGCCGTCAAGATGATCCGGCCCGAGTACGCCAACGACACCGAGTTCCGCGGCCGGTTCCGCAGCGAGGTCAACCGGGCCCGCCAGGTGCCGCCGTTCTGCACGGCCGAGGTGCTCGACGCCGATCCTGACCATCCGACGCCGTACCTGGTGGTCGAGTACGTGGACGGGCCCAGCCTGGCCGAGGTCATCGCCGAGCACGGCCCGCTCGCCGGCGGCAGCCTGCACAGCGTCGCGGTCGGGGTGGCGACAGCTCTGGCCGCGATCCACGGTGCCGGGGTGATCCACCGCGACCTCAAGCCGGCCAACGTGCTGTTCGCGCTGGGTACGCCCAAGGTGATCGACTTCGGCATCGCGCGGGCCTTCGAGGTGACGAGCCAGCACACGCGTACCGATCAGATGGTCGGCACGGTCGCCTACATGGCGCCGGAACGCTTCGACACCGACCATCGGGGTGTGGTCGGCCCGGCAGCCGACGTGTTCGCCTGGGGCGCCGTGGTCGCGTACGCGGGCACCGGCCGGACCCCCTTCCGGGCGGATTCGCCCGCGGCGACCGCGGCCCGGATCCTGACCCAGCCGCCCGAGCTGTCCGGGCTGCCCGAGGCGC
>NZ_JBEZGQ010000873.1:0-3519 GCF_040650095.1 Actinoplanes sp. NPDC048791
CGGCGGCCAGGCACACGTCGCTGGTCTCGGGCGGGGCGAACAGGCGTACGCCGGCAGTGGCCTCGACCGCGGCCGCGAGCACGGCGACCGCGTCCCGGGTGTGCCCGGCCAGCCGCAGGTAACCGTCGTCACCGAGGTGCCGGAGCGTGGCCAGGGCCGCCGCGATCGGGCCGCCGGAACGGGTGGAGGAGATCACCGGATTGATCATCGTGTAGCCGGGCCAGTCCGCGTACGCGAAGAACTGCGGCAGCCGCAGCGCCGCGTCCCGGTGCAGCAGCACGGAGACGCCCTTGGGCGCGTACGCGTATTTGTGCAGATCGACCGAGATGCTGGTGACGCCGGGCACGGTGAAGTCGAAGGCCGGCAGGCCGGCGCCGAGCCGCCGCAGGTAGGGCAGCACCCAGCCGCCGAAGCACGCGTCGACGTGGAACCGCACACCCCGCTCGGCGGCCAGGGCGGCGAGCTCGGCGATCGGGTCGACGACACCGTGCGCGTAGCTCGGCGCCGAGGCCGCCACCAGCACCGTCTCCGGTCCGATCGCCGCAGCCATGGCGGCGGGGTCGGCGCGCAGGTCCGGACCGACCGGCACGACATCAAGAGCGACCCGCAGATAGTGCGCCGCCTTGGCGAACGCGGCGTGCGCGGTGGACGGGACCACCAGCCGTGGCCGCTCGATCTCCGGGTGCGCGTCCCGGGCCGCCTTCACGGCCAGGATCAGCGACTCGGTGCCGCCGCTCGTGACGCTGCCGACCACCTCCGGCGCGTCCGTGCCGGGACCGCCGCCGAGCAGCCGGCCGGCCGCCGCGACCAGTGCGTTCTCCATCGCCAGCAGCGACGGGAAGGCGGTCGGGTCCAGGCCGTTGACGTGCGCGGAGATCGCGTACGCGGCCCGGGCCAGCTCGTCGAGCCCGTCGACGGCCGGGTCGAAGACATAGGCGAACAGCCGCCCGCCGTGCGTGGGCAGGTCCGCGGTCCGCAACTCACGCAACTCGGCAAGCACCTGCTCACCCGGAACGCCGGTGCCCGGCAACGCCTCGATCATGGCCCCAAGGTAGTCCCGGCTGCCGCCACTAGTCGGAGAAGGCACCCTTGAAGAGTCCGTAGAGGAGGAGCAGTCCGGCGATCCCGACGGCGATGTACGCCAGGCCGTTGCCGACCGCCTCACCGAAGGTGGTCTTGCTCTCCTCCGCTGCCAGATCGGCTGAGCAGACCTTCGTCAGTTCCGCAAAGGCGGCCGCCGAGGTCTGTTGCCGGTTCTGCATGTTCGCCGGCTCGACGCAGGACCGCGGCCGGTCGTCCATGAACTGCACGAAATCGGCCCAGTCACCGACGCATTCGGCTTCCGCCAGACGACCGTCGTCATCGGTGGCCGGGGTGCTCGTCACGGCTGCGCACCGCGCGTTTCCCCGGCCCTCCGGGTAGGCCTTGTTCCAGCTCACCTCGTCCGCGGTGGGCACGTCGTCGTCGCAATGCCGGGTGGCCGCCACCGCGACGTCGTCCGGTATCCACAACCCGATGTCCTCGGCCTTGCCGGTCAGCACCCAGGCCCGCTCACAGGCCCGATTCCTCGGCAGGAAATCACCTGCGCGGCACCCGGAGACGAGGAGAACGGGTCACCCGGCCCGCCGCCGCAGCCGCGCCGATCGAGGAGCTGCGGCGGTACTCCCGGCGGGAAGGTGTCAGCCGAACGCGGTTGTCCGTCAGTCCTGGTAGCGGCGCAGCAGGGCGACCGCCGCCCCGACCAGCAGGGCCGGGACCACGGTGAAGCCCAGCAGGACGCCGAGGCGGGCCGTCGGATCCTGGGCCGCCGCCTCGCCGGTCGACGACGACGCGTAGCCGAACAGCTGGAGGACCAGCGCGTAGATGCCCGGGCCCAGGGCCAGGCCCAGCGTCTCCCCCGCGGTCCACAACCCGGTGAACACCCCGGCCTGGCGGCGCCCGGTGCGTACGGTGTCGCGTTCGATCAGGTCGGGGAGCATCGCCAGGGCGAAGACCTGCTGGCCGGCGTACCCGCAGCCGATCAGGGCCACGACCAGGTAGATCACCACCGCGGGCAGAGTGGGTGAGGCCAGCAGGACCAGGGCACCGAACGCGAAGAGCACGGAGGCGGCGATCAGGCCGCGGAGTTTGCCGTGGCGGGCGCCGACCCGGCTCCACAGCGGCATGACCAGCAGCGCCGGGCCGACGAAGGCGGCGAACAGGAAGGTCGCGCCGGACTTCTGGCCGATGACGTGGTCGGCGAAGTACTGCACGCCGGCGAGCATCGTGCCGATGCCGGCCGCCTGGATCACGTAACAGAGCAGCAGGGAGCGGAACGACGCATTGGCCGCCGCGATCCGCAACTGGGCGCGGAGGCTCGGTTCCTGGTCGGCTGCGGTGCGGGACTCTGCTGTGCGCGTACCGAAAAAGGCACCCAGGGTGCCCACGACGATGAGCGCGCCGACGAACGCGCCGGACCATCGGTGGCCGGTCAGGCCGCCGCCGCCTAGGTCGACGACCAGCGGGGCCAGCGCGCCGGAGATCAGGATGGCCAGGGCCAGGACCGCGACCCGCCAGGTCATCAGGCGGGTGCGCTCGGCCCGGCCGGAGGTCAGCTCGGCCGGCATCGCGACGTAGGGCACCTGGAAGAAGGCGAAGGCGGTGGCCGCCGCCAGGAAGGCGACCGCGACGTAGGCGCCCGCCGCGGCGCCGGCGGCGAACGGCCCGGCGAAGATGGCCGCGAACAGCACGCCCAGGGCCAGGCCGGCGCCGAGCAGGAAGCCGCGCCGGTCACCGCTGCGGTCGGAGATCCGGCCCGCGACCGGGTTCACCAGTACGTCCCAGGCCTTCGGCAGCAGCACCAGCAGTCCCGCGACGCCGGCCGCGACGCCGAGCGTGTCGGTCAGATAGGGCAGCAGGAGCAGACCGGGCACGGTGCCGAAAGGTCCGGTCACCAGTGAGCCCAGCGAATATCCGGCGACGACGCGGCGGGAGAGCCGTACGTCGTGCGAGGGACCGGCGACCGTCATGGACGCGGATGGTAACCATCGGTGGGCCGCTGCGCCTACGCTTCGCCGAATGGAGATTTCCGCACCGCCGTCCCGGGTCGCCGCCGGGGTCGCAGCGAGCCATCCCGCGACGGCCGAGGCCGGTCTGCGGGTGCTGCGCGCCGGAGGTACGGCCGCGGATGCCGCGGTCGCCGCCGTGCTCGCCACCTGTGTCGCCGAGACGGTCTACACCGGGCTGGGCGGGGGCGGTTTCGCCACCTACTTCGACGCCGCCACCGGCTCGGTCACCTGCCTGGACTTCTTCGTCTCGGTGCCCGGCACGGACGGCGACCGGGTGGCCGGGCCGATGCTCGCGGTCGATGTGTTCTTCGGCGGGGTCCCGCAGGTGTACTCGATCGGCGGGGCCAGTGTGGCCGTGCCGGGTGTGCCGGTCGGCTGCGGCGAGGTGCACCGGCGCTGGGGCCGGCTGCCCTGGGCGGAGCTGGTCGCGCCGGCGTTGGAGCTGGCCGGCAGCGGGACCCCGGCGCGGGCC
>NZ_JBEZGQ010000874.1:0-3518 GCF_040650095.1 Actinoplanes sp. NPDC048791
TCGGCCCGGCCCGGCCGGGGCACAGCTGATGCGCGGCGCGGGTCTGCTGCTGCTCGGCGCCGGGGCCGGCCTCATCGCCGGGTATCTGCTGGCCGGCCGCTGGGACTCGCCCGCCTGGGTCTGGCTCGGCCTGGGCCTGCTCGTGCTCGCCTCGGTCCTGCTCGGCCTGAGCCGGGCCGCTCAGCCCCCGACTGAGGGACGGCCGGGGTAGCCGCCGCCGGTCAGCCCCCGGGCTGAGGAACGGCCGGTGCGGCCGCCTGCGGGACCGGCTGCGGCCCGCACAGCGAGCGGATCGCCCCCAGCAGCGTCGACCGGGTGAACGGCTTCTCCACCAGCATGCTGTTCGCGTCCAGGTGCAGCTGCGGGCCCAGCGACGCCGCCGTGTAACCGGACATGTAGAGCACCGGCAGGTCCGGGTGGTGCGTCCGCAGTGCCGCGGCCAGCTCCGGCCCGGTCATCGCCGGCATCACCACGTCGGTGATCAGCAGGTCCGGGTGCGCGCCCGCGGCCACCTGGGTCACCGCCGTCAGCGCGTCGGTGGCCACGGTGATCTCGTAGCCGGCCGGCGCGATCAGCCGCTGCACCAGCTGGGCCACCTCGGGCTGGTCCTCGACGATCAGCACCCGGCCGATCACCGACGGGGTGCTCTGCCGGTCCACCGCCGGGGTGGGCCGCTCCTCGGCTGCGGGCAGGTAGAGGTGCACGGTCGTGCCCATCCGGGGCTGCGACTCCAGCGAGATGTGCCCGCCGATGCTCTGCACGACGCCCGCCGCGGTGGCCAGGCCCAGCCCGGCCGCGGTGGGCCTGGTGGTGAAGAACGGCTCCAGCGCCCGCCGCCGGGTCTCGTCGGACATGCCCGTACCGGTGTCCTGGATGACCATGTGCACCAGCCGGCCGGTCGGCGCGCCCTCGGCGAGCTGCCCCGGCGCCACCACCTCGTTGGTCGCCGCCACCCGCAGCATGCCGCCGTGCAGCATCGCGTCGCGGGCGTTCGCGGCCAGGTTGACCAGCGCCTGCTCGAGCGGGCCGCGCTCGGCCTTGACCGGCCAGACGTCCGGCCCGAACGCCAGGTCGAGGCCGATCCGCTCGCCCAGGGTCCGGCTGAACAGGCTCTGCACATCGGTCAGCAGGTCGGGGATCGGGATCACCTCGGGCCGGTTGCCCTCGGTGCGCCCGAACGCCAGCAGCTGATGGGTCAGCGTCCGGCCGGTGCTGACCGCGTCCATGATGTCCTTGGCCATCTGGTGCTGCGGCGAGCCCTCGGCCGTGGTCGTCGCGATCATGTCGGCGGAGCCCTGCACGACGGTCATCAGGTTGTTGAAGTCGTGCGAGATGCCGCCGATGAGCTGGCTCATGCTGTCCAGCCGGCGCAGGTGGTCGAGCTGGCGCTTGAGCCCCTTGGTGTCGATGTGGTCGGTGGTGTCGGTGATCATGCACAGCACGCCGAGGTGCTGGCCGTGCTCGTCGGTCAGCGGCATCATGCTCATCCGCACGCTGCGCTGCGAGCCGTCGGCGCGCATCAGCCGGGCCCCGCCGACCGTGGAACGCCCGGCCCGGCACTCGGCCAGCCGGCGCATCAGCTCGGCCTGGCCGCGTTCGTCCAGGAAGCCGCGCAGCGAGACCCCGACCAGCTGGGCGCGGGGCAGGCCGAGGACGACGCCGATCGGCTCGTTGGCGTACGTGGCCACGCCGTCCGCGTCGAGCTGGAGCACGCCCTCGGGGATGGTCTCCAGCACCCGGCGGTAGCGTTCCTCGCTGGCCCGCAGCCGCTCCATGGCCCGGGCCGACGACAGCGCCAGGGACAGCTCGCCGGCGATGTCGCGGGCCAGCTCGACTTCGGCCTCGGAGTAGCCGGAGCCCGGGGTGGCGCGGACCAGCACCAGGTAGCCGGCGTAGGTGTTGTCCACGATCACCGGGCAGAGCACGGCCGAGTGCACGGCCGGCGGGTGGCCGCCCGGGTCCACGTACGCCTGGTGCCGGGGCCGGGGCAGCTCGCTGAGCGGTTCGGTGCCCTCGCCGGCCAGCACCACGGGCCGGCGGCTGGCGGCCAGCCCCGTGGAGAAGTCGTCGTCGGGCAGTTCACCCTCCCGGTCGAGCAGCCGGGCGTACGGCCCGTTCAGCTCGTCGTCGGGATGGTGGAACGTGATCGCGTCGTACCGGCCGTCGTCGCGCAACAGCTGGACGCCGGCGCCGTCGCCGAGCATGTCGGCCGCGGCCTGGGCCGCGGTCGCGCACACGGTCGCCGCATCCTGGGAGGCGCGGCTGAGCGCCAGGGCCAGATCGGCCAGCGCGTATCGGAGGGGATAAGCCATGACACCCATGTCGTTCACTATCTGCAATAGCGCGGGGCGTCGTGGTCGTTTCCCGGCAAAGCAACCGTCCGGCCGAGGATGTTCCCACCCGTCACACCCGCCCGGCGGGTCCCAGCGCCGGCCGTCCGCGGAGTTTTCGCTGTTCACGGGGTCTCGACGGGCTGGAACGACGAGGTGCCACCGGGGTGACGGGCGACCCCGCACAACTACCCAGGCTGCGAACTCCGACGCATGCATTTGCCTTTTGATCCGGACAAACACCATCATTCCGCCTGGTCAGCGAAGGCCTCGGTACAGCGAAGGTTGGCAGAGCACCGCAGCGGCGGAAGGACACGACCACAGGTGGATCAGGATCCCACGGGCAGCGGCGTACGCCCGGATTCGGACGGCGCGTCGACCCTCGATCTCAGCGGGCGGTGCGTCGGCAGTTCGTACATCCTCGTCCGTCCCATCGGGCAGGGCGCGACGGGCACGGTCTGGCGGGGGGTCGACCGGGCCTCCGGCGAGCCGGTCGCGGTCAAGCTGCTGCACGAGAGCCTGCTCCGGCAGCCCAAGCTGGTCACCCGCTTCGTGCAGGAGCGCACGATCCTGCTGATGCTGCGGCACCGCAACGTGGTGCGGGTCCGGGACCTGTTCAGCGTCGGCGAGTCGCTGGGCCTGGTGATGGACCTGGTCCCCGGCGGCAGCCTGCGTGAATATCTGCGGGAGCAGCACACCCTGAAGCCCGGCGAGGCGGCCCGCCTCGCCGCGCAGGTGGTGGCCGCGCTGGCCGAGGCGCACGAGCTCGGCATCATCCATCGCGATCTCAAACCCGACAACATCCTGCTGCACCGTACGGACGGCGAGCTCGACACCCGCCTCACCGACTTCGGCATCGCCCGGGTCCTCAACACCCCGAGCCTCACCACCACCCACGCCGTCGTCGGCACCCCGCACTACATGGCGCCGGAGGCGTTCCACAGCGCCACGGTCAGCCCCGCGGCCGACATCTACGCCCTCGGAGTGCTGCTCTACGAGATGGTGTGCGGGCGGCCGCCGTACGACAGCGACACCGTCCACGACCTGATGCGGCTGCACCTGGAGGGCAACCCGCAGCGGTTGCCGGGCATCCCCGATCCGCTCTGGGAGATCATCACCGGCTGCCTGGAGCAGAAGCCCCGGCTCCGCCCGACCGCCGGCGAGCTGATCGCCGAGCTGAGCGCCGTG
>NZ_JBEZGQ010000875.1:0-3517 GCF_040650095.1 Actinoplanes sp. NPDC048791
GCCGTGGGGGCCGGCGCTCGCCGGGGCCGGGGCCGGCTCGGCCGCGTCGCCGGTGTCGGAGCCACACGCCGCAGCGAGCAGCAGTGTGGCGAGTGCGGCGCCGGTCCCGATGGTGAATCGTCTGGCGTGCATGGGCTTCCTCCCCGTGGCCGAATGCGCGATCCGTCCAGCATGCCCGCAATAGGGAGCGGAGTCCTATCCGGGATGACCCGGAAATACGCCCTTCTTTCGATCTTGACTGCATCACATATAACGTCGTCGATATGAAACGCCTCGCCGTGCTGCTTGTCCTGACCACGGGTGCTGTCCTTGCGCCGGCGGCCGCTGCTTCGCCGGCTGGTGCTTCGGCAGGCGGCTTTTCGGTGGCCTCGCCCGTCGCCAGCTTCACGCGCTTGGGGCAGTGGCCTGCGGGCTACGTCGGCAGCATCACGATCCGCAACGACAGCGCGGCCGCCGTCGACGGCTGGCGGGTCGAGTTCGACCTTCCCGGCACCAGAGTGACCAGCTCCTACAGCGGGGTGTTCGCCCGCAGCGGGGAGCACTACACGGTCACCAACGAGACCTGGAACGCGCAGCTGCCGCCGGGATCGTCCACGACGTTCGGCTGGGTGGCGAGCGGCCAGGGCAACCCGGCGAACTGCACCCTCAACGGCGCCGACTGCGCGGGGGCCCCGGTGGACCACACCGCGCCCAGCCGTCCCGGACCATTGGCCTTCGACATCAGCTCCGGCCTCACGATCACCTGGGCGCCGTCGACCGACGATCAAGGACCGGTCAGATACGAGGTGTACGAGAGCGGCGAGCCACGGGCGACGGTCACCGGCACCCGCTACGTCTACTCGACCGGCGGAACGTTGCCGCCGCGGGTGTACGTCTTCTCCGTGCGTGCGGTGGACGCGGCCGGGAATGTGTCGCCGTGGTCGTTCAAGTCGCTCGGGCAGATCTGGCGCGGTGACGAGATCCCGGCGCCGCCCAGCGCTCCGCGGGTGGACACTCCGGGGGCCGGGCTGCTGCGCTTGTCCTGGACGGCTCCCCCGGCGCAGTCACCGTTCATCACGGCGCCGGTCGCGGGCTACGAGGTCCTGCTGGACGGGGTGCCGGTGGGACAGGTCGGCAGCACATCGATCACCATCCCGGCGCCGGCGCCGGGCTCGCACACTGTCGGGGTGCGCACGCTGAACGCTGTCGACAACTACTCGGCCGTGGTGGAGCTGAGCTACCCGTAGGGCTACGCGACGCCGGCCAGGTCCTCGGGGGCACGCATCCGCCAGGCGTCGGTCACCAGCTCGCTGAGGCGGTCGACGGTGACCTCCGGCAGGCGCAGCATCACCAGCGGCAGGCCGTCGTAGCCGGGTGTGGTGAAGAAGAGCTTCGGCTCGCCGAGCAGGAGGGCCTGCTTCTCGGCCTCGTCGCCCACGTAGAGAACCGCGACGTCGGTGCGGATCGTGCGCGGCTTGCCGGGCAGACGCTCGGGGTAGGACCAGACGAAGCCTTTGCCCGCCACCCGGAAGTCGAAGCCGTCGCTGTCGATCTCCACGGTCTGCGGGAGAGCCAGCGCCAGGCGACGGACATCCTCAGCATCAGCCATGGGCAGAGGTTACGCGTCGGCAGCGGCGTGGTGGGGTCCGGCCGCGGGCTTCGCCGCCCCGGCCGCACCGGTCGCCGCGAGCCGGCGACAGGCCGGAAGTTTCGGAAGTCCGGCGAGAAAGACGGCCGGACCCGCTCCTCCCCCGTCCCAGGTCGATTGACATTCTTCGATACGGCGCTCGACACTGGACGCATCCACCATGGGAGCGCTTCCACGATTACCTCACCGGAACTTTCGGTGATCGGCGCCCCCGCAATCCCCCCACGGAAGGAGGGCCCCTGTGACCACCAGCCCGGGCCGCTCTGACATCCGCTCGGCACTCGTCGCGTTGCTGACCGCGGCAGTGACCATCGCCGGAGTGGCGACTCTGGTCACCATGATCCCCTCCGCGGAGGCCGCCGTCCAGGCCGCCGCGGTGGAGGACGAAGGCGCCGGCTGCGCCGTGCCCGCCCTGCCGGACGCCGGCTCGCTGCCGACCATCGCCAAACTCCCCGACCCCTTCACCCGGCTCAACGGCACCCGCATCACCAGCACGTCGGACTGGCAGTGCCGGCGGGCGGAGATCAAGAAACTGGCCGAGAAATTCGTGTACGGCGAGAAGCCCGCGAAGCCCGCCACCGTCACGGGAACGGTGTCGAGCACCAACGTCACCGTGAACGTGAGCCACAACGGCAAGAGCTCCAGCTTCTCGGCCAAGGTCGAGCTGCCCAGCGGCTCCGGCCCGTTCCCCGCCGTTGTCGTGCTCGGCGGTTTCGGTGCCGACACGGCCGGCATCAAGGCGGCCGGTGCGGCTGTCATCAACTACGACCCGTACGCGGTGGGTAAGGAAGGCACCCCGCGCAACAACAAGCAAGGCGCGTTCTACAGCATTTACGGCGCGTCCAGCAGCACGGGTCTGCTGGTGGCGTGGGCGTGGGGGGTCAGCCGGATCATCGACGTCATCGAGCAGTCGAACGGCAGCATCCTGCGCGCGGACGCCACGGGCGTCACCGGCTGCTCCCGCTTCGGCAAGGGCGCCATCGTCACGGGCGCGTTCGACCAGCGCATCGCGCTCACCATGCCGATCGAGTCGGGCAGCGCCGGCGCCCCGATCTTCCGCGGAATCCCGGGCGAGGGCGCACAGAGCCTGAGCAGCGCGTACGGCGAGCAGCCCTGGCTGGGCGACGCGTTCGGCTCCTTCACCGGCAGCCCGGCCCGGCTGCCGGTGGACACCCACGAGCTCGTGGCGATGGTGGCTCCGCGCGGCTTGTTCATCATGGACAACCCGCACATCGCCAACCTGGGCCCGAAGTCGGCCAGCGTGGCGGCCCTGGGCGGCGCGGAGGTCTACCAGGCGCTGGGCGCGGGCGCGAACATCACGTACTGGTCGGACGTCCAGGACGGCACCCACTGCGCGAACCGGCCGGAGTGGCGTACCCCGCTGCAGCAGCACATCCAGAAGTTCCTCCTGAGAACCGGCACCGCCCCGGGCGCGATCCGGATCTCCAGCCGCGCGGCCGGCAACCTGGCCGAGTGGCGTGACTGGCCGACGCCGACCCTCACCTCCACGCCGCCGTCGTCGAGCACCCCGTCGCCCAGCGCCCCGTCGTCGAGCACCCCGTCCCCGAGCCCGCCGTCCTCCGGCTCGCCGTCACCCAGCGCCCCGGTTCCGGGTGCCGGCTGCACCGCGACGGTGTCGGTCAACGCATGGAACGGCGGCTTCGTGGCCACGGTCAAGGTGACCGCGGGGGCCGCCGGAACCAACGGCTGGACCGTCGGAATGACGGTGCCGGCCGGCGCCACGGTGACCAGCAGCTGGAACGCGAACCGGACCGGGACCAGTGGCACGGTCCAGTTCTCCAACGTGGCCTACAACGGCAAGATCGGTGCCGGTCAGGCTACGGAATTCGGCTTCCAGGCCACCGGTACGGCGGGCACGATGACGCCAAC
>NZ_JBEZGQ010000876.1:0-3511 GCF_040650095.1 Actinoplanes sp. NPDC048791
GCGACGAACGGGATGGGCGGCACTCGCTGCGGCGAGTCTCGTGCTGGTGACGGCGGGATGCACGTCCGACAGCAGCGCAGCCACCGCACCAACGGCATCACCCACCCCGGCACCGTGCCGGTCGGAGGTCACCCGTGACGCGCTGCCGGTCTGGGCCAGGGCCGGGTTCAGCGACGACGGTACCGGCGTACCGCATGTCTTCAGTGAGCACGGCGACCTGCTCGCCGTGCTCTTCAAATATCCGCCCGCCTCCGCCGCCGATCCGCAGGACGGCACGAAGATCCTCTGGGTGTCCCGGCTCCCGCAGGAGCCGATGCAGCCGCTGGTCATCGAGGCGACCCTCGACGGCACGACCACCACCCTGACCCGCGAGGTCCCCGGCGGCCCCGGCCCTTCCTCGATCCAGCTGCCCACCGCCGGCTGCTGGCGGCTGGCCCTGAGCTGGTCCGGGCATCAGGACCGGATGATGCTGCAGTTCAGCTGACCGGCAGTTCTCAGCTGACCGGCAGTTCGACGGTGGCCCGGATGTCGCCGAGACCCCGCGCGATCAGCAGTTCGCCGCCGGCGCCGACCGACTCCCACGCTCCGGCCGCGGCGTCCCATCGGCGCCACATCCGGGCGTCCGGCGTGATCGTCACGCGGGTCGAGCCGCCCGCCGGGACGTCGACGCCCTGCCAGCCGACCAGGCGCACCGGCTCGTCGGGGCCGGCCGGCTGGAAGTAGACCTGCACGACCTCGCGGCTGTCCCGGGCGCCCGTGTTGGTCACCGTCACCGTCACGGCCGGGGCTTCGCCGGAGATCAGCCGGGCGTCCGCGTACTCCCAGGTGCTGTAGCCCAGGCCGTGACCCAGCCAGAACGCCGGGGCCGCCGGAGCCCGGCCCGCGTAGTGGCCGCGGTAGCCGATGAACCGGCCCTCGGCGTACTCCAGCTTGCCGTCGACCGGGGTGACCGACCACGCGGGTGACGTGCCGTCCGCGGCCGGGAACGTGGTGACGAGCCGGCCCGCCGGCTCGATCTCGCCGAGCAGGGCCGCCGCGATCGCGTGGCCGCCCTCCTGGCCGGGCAGGCCCGCCCAGAGCACGGCGTCGACCCGCGACAGCCACGGCATGATCACCGGTGTCGCCGCGTTGACCACCACGACGGTACGGCGGGCAGCCCCGGCCACCGCCTCGATCAGGGCGTCCTGCGCGCCCGGCAGCTTCAGGGTGCTCTTGTCGACGGCCTCGGTCTCCTGCTCCTCGGTGAGGCCGACCACGACCACCGCCACGTCGGCGCCGGCGGCGGCCCGGACCGCGTCGTCGATCACGTCGACGGTCTCCCGGGAGGCCTTGTGGCCGATGAGCCCGAACAGGCCCGCCCCGGCGAACTGGTCGCCGTTGAGCAGGGTGACGGTCGCCTCCAGCAGCTCGCCCTCGCCGACCTCGTAGAGCTGCGTGTGCAGCGGCGGCGTGAGCACCTCCTCGCCGAAGCCCTTACCGGAGACGCGCAGCTCCGGACGCGATTCGGTGTGGCCGACCCGGATCCACCAGTCGCCGACGCCGAGCACGCCGAGCTCGACCCGGCCGGCCCTGGTGATCCGGCCGTGCAGGACCGCGGTGGCGACCGTGCCGGTGAAGTCGTCGTCCATGCCGACCATCGTGGTGGCGTTGGCCGCGTGCCGTTGCTCCAGTTCGTTGCCGTCCGCGTCGAGCAGCGTGACGCGGATGCCGGGCTCACCGGTGATCGGGTCGACCAGGAAGCCACCGCGGGCCGGCACCGGCTTGGTGCGGACCTCGACGCCGTCGACGACCGTGACCCGGTCGCCGAGGCGGGCGCTCAGGCCCTCGGCCACGCTC
This sequence comes from Actinoplanes sp. NPDC048791, assembly GCF_040650095.1. Taxonomy (NCBI): domain Bacteria; kingdom Bacillati; phylum Actinomycetota; class Actinomycetes; order Micromonosporales; family Micromonosporaceae; genus Actinoplanes; species Actinoplanes sp. NPDC048791. Next base: position 1,837 of record NZ_JBEZGQ010000876.1, read on the forward strand.
ACCTGGTACGGCGGGTTGACCTGGGCCGAGCCGCCACCCATGTCGATGGTCTCGACGGCATGCCGGCCGATCAGCGCCACGGTCTGCGCCGGCTCCAGCGGCAGGACGGCGTTGTCGTTGCTGAGCACGGTCATGCCCCGCGCGGCGAGCCGGGTCAGCTGCTCCTTGCGGATCTCGCTGTCCGGCGCGGGCAAGCCGTCCGGGTAGTCCCGTGGCGTGCCCAGGGCGCCCACCCGCTCGGCGAGCAGCAGCAGCCGGCTCAGGTGGTCGTCGATCACTGCCTCGTCGACCTCACCGGCGCGTACGGCGGCCACCAGCGCGTCGCCCCACGGGCCGCGCGGGCCGGGCATCACCAGGTCGAGGCCGCCGTTGGCCGCGGGGCCGGCGCTGCGGGTGGCGAACCAGTCGGACATGATCAGCCCGCGGTAGCCCCACTCGCCCTTGACGATCTCGTTGTTGACGTGGATCTGCTCGGTGGCGGCCTGGCCGTTGACGTCGTTGTAGGCCGCCATCATCGACCAGGCGTCCGCGTCGGTGACGGCGATCTCGAACGGCAGCAGGTACAGCTCGCGCAGCGTCGCCTCGTCCACGACGCTGTCCACGGTGTTGCGGTCGGTCTCGCTCTCGTTGGCCACCAGGTGCTTGAGGGTGGCGCCGACGCCGAGCGCCTGCATGCCGCGCACGTACGCGGCCGCCAGCCGGCCGGTCAGCAGCGGATCCTCGGAGTACGCCTCGAAGAGCCGCCCGCCCAGCGGGGTGCGGTGCAGATTGATGGTCGGGCCGAGCACCACGTGGATCTGCTGGGCCAGCGCCTCCTCGGCGAGCAGCCGCCCGGTCTCCTCCAGCGCGCTCTCGTCCCAGGAGGACGCCAGCAGGGTGGCGTTCGGGAACAGCGCGACGATCCGGCCGCCGCTGAACTTCAGCCCGCGTACCCCGGTGGGCCCGTCGGAGAGCCGTACCTCGCTCAGGCCGATGGCCGGCTCGGCGGCCAGGGTGAACGAGGTGGCGCCGGTGAGCAGCGCGACCTTGGCCGGCAGATCCAGGGATTTGAGGAGCGCGGCGTGCTCGGACACGGGTGCTGGGGTCATGGAAGCCTCTTCGCCAGGGGGAGCTGACACGTGTAACTTGCTCGTGTCAGTAACGTAAACGGCAGCGGCCGCGCACGGCAAGAGGTGTCCGTCATGACAGACAGCACGATCCGCCGGGTGACCAGCGCCGACGTCGCGAAGCTGGCCGGGGTCTCCCGGGCCACCGTCAGCTACGTGCTCAACGACACCCCGCACCAGACCATCTCGGCGGCCACCCGCGGCCGGGTCATCGACGCGGCGACCAGCCTCGGGTACGCGCCCTCGGCGGCCGCGCGGGCCCTGCGCACCGGCCGTTCCGACGTGGTGCTGTGCCTGCTGCCGGACTGGCCGATCGGCCCCGAGGTCGGCACGCTGCTCGGCAACCTCTCCACCGAACTGGCCCGCAGCGGCATGACCTTCGTGGCGCACCCGGGCAGCCAGGCGGACCGGCCGATCGCGGACCTGTGGAAGGCGATCACCCCGGCCGCGGTGCTGGCGTTCACCGACTTCTCCCCGGCCGAGATCGACGCCATGCGCGCGGCCGGGGTCGCGCTGGTCGTGGGCCTGCTCGGGCGCAGCACCTCCCCGCGCCGCGAGCTGGAGGTGCC
>NZ_JBEZGQ010000877.1:0-3507 GCF_040650095.1 Actinoplanes sp. NPDC048791
GCGATCGACGAGCCCGTGGAGCGGCAGCCGGCTCCTCGGCGGAGCAAGCGGCCAGCAGGGCCGCGCCAGCAGCGGTAACAGCCACTTGCCAGCGCATCCTCGACCGATCGGCGGTTGACATGGCACCCACCGTGCCTCGCCCGGCTGAGAGAAACCTGAACGGGTACGGACCGTTACCATTTCTTCACCGATACAGGTATGCACATCCTTGACAGCCTCGGCGGATGGCCGGGAGGGTCCACTCACGACCTTCCCACCCATGGAGGCTCACACCATGACCCCAGCCCGCCGGGCTACCGCCTGCGCGTTATCTCTTCTGACAGTGGCCGCCGCGGCCCTGTCCGGGATCGCGCCGGCCGCCGCCGTACCAGCCGAGGACGATCTCGCGGTGTACGTCGGCACCCTCGACGCAGCACAGCTCCAGCGCCTCCGGGCCGTCGGCATCGACCACGACGAGAGTGCCGTGACCGCCGCCGCCGACGGCAAAGTCACCGTCCAGCCCATCCTCGGCCGCCGCCAGGCCGAGTCCCTGATCGCCGCGGGCGTGCCGCTGGCCGAGAAGCGCACGACCACGGCGATGCGCAAGCAGGCCGCCGCGGCGCCGACCGTCTTCCGGCAGTACAACGCCCCCGGCGGCCTCCGCGAGGAGCTCGCCGACACCGCCGCCCGCAACCCGCGCCTGGCCAAGCTGGTCACCGTGGGCAAGACGGTCCGCGGCGTACCCATCCAGGCCGTGAAGGTGACCCGCGACGCGCGGTTCGTGCCCGACGGGCGCCGCCCCGCGACGATCTACCTCGGCGCGCAGCACGCCCGCGAGTGGATCACCCCCGAGATGACCCGGCGGCTGATGCACCACGTCATCGACGGCTACGGCACCGACCCGGCGCTGACCAAGCTGCTCAACACCACCGAGGTCTGGTTCCTGCCGGTGGTGAACCCGGACGGTTACGACTTCACCTTCACCGAGGGCCACCGGCTGTGGCGCAAGAACCTGCGGGACAACAACGGCGACGGTGAGATCACCGCGGGCGACGGAGTCGACCTCAACCGCAACTTCGCGGAGAAGTGGGGCTACGACAACGAGGGCTCGTCGCCCGACCCGGCCAGCGAGACCTACCGCGGCCCGGGCCCCAACTCCGAGCCCGAGACCAAGGCGCTCGACGCGCTGTTCAAGCGGGTCGGCTTCGAGTTCCTGGTGAACTACCACTCGGCCGCCGAGCTGCTGCTCTACGGCATCGGCTGGCAGGTCAGCACGCCCAGCCCGGACGACCAGATCCAGATCGCCCTGGCCGGCGACGACGCGCACCCGGCCGTGCCCGGCTACGACCCGGACATCTCGGCCGAGCTCTACACCACCAACGGCGACACCGACTTCCACGCCCAGGTACGTACCGGGGCGCTCGGCTTCACCCCGGAGATGAGCACCTGCGAGACGATCTCCAACCTCTACCCGGACGACCAGTGGAAGGCCGAGGACTGCGAGAGCGGCTTCAACTTCCCGGACGACGAGAAGCTGATCGAGGACGAGTTCCGCAAGAACCTGCCGTTCGCGCTGTCGGTCGGCCAGTCGGCCGTCGACCCGGACAACCCGATCTCGACCGTCGGGCGCAGCACCGCCGACCTGACCGTCGACGCGTTCAGCACCTCGTACGGCTCGCGCCAGCAGGTCGCCGTCACCGCCCGCCGGGCCCTGCGCGACGTCACCCTGCACTACCGGGTCAACGGCGGGCGTGAGCGCACCGACGGGACCCGGGAGTGGCGCGGCGGCGAGCGCTACGGCGACGGCGTCGACAAGTACTTCGCCGAGCGCCGGGGCACGGTCGCCAAGGCCCGCCCCAAGGACAAGGTGCAGGTCTGGTTCACCGCCCGCAACGGCCGCCGGACGGTCAAGTCGGCGAGCTTCACCTACACCGTCGCCAGCAAGATCGGTGGTGACGTGCTGGTGCTCGCCGCCGAGGACGTCACCGGCGTCTCGCCGGCCAACACCGACGGCGCCACCACCGCCCGCTACGCCGCCGCGCACGTGGCGGCCCTCAAGCGCGCCGGCCGCTCGGCCGACGTCTACGACATCGACGCCAACGGCCGTCAGGCCCCGCACCCGCTCGGTGTGCTCTCGCACTACCGGACCGTGCTGTGGGAGACCGGCGACGACATCATCCCGCGGGCGCCCGGCCAGCCGGCCGGCACGGTGGCCCGCTCGGCCCTGGAGACCGAGCTGGCCGTGCGTGACTACCTGAACGAGGGCGGCAAGCTGCTGTTCAGCGGCAAGTACGCCGGCTTCGCGCAGGCCGCCAACGGTGCCTACGTGTACCAGCCCAACGGCCCGGCGGAGTGCCTGGCCGCGAACGACCCGACCTGTCTGCCGCTGGGCAACGACTTCGAGCAGTACTGGCTCGGGGCGTACTCCTACGTCAGCGACGGCGGCACCAGCCCGGAGGGCACGCCGTACCCGCTGGTCGGCACCGAGGGGGCCTTCAAGGGCTTCAGTGCCACCCCGGCCGGTGACCACACCGGGTCCTTCCTGACCACCGCCAGCTTCCTGCCGCCGAAGCAGTTCCCGCAGTTCGGCAACTCGCGGGCGCCGATCGACTGGCAGCTGCCCGGGGCCGCGCCGTACGACCCGTACGACGGCGACTGGTACCTGTGGAGCGGGCAGTCGGACGTCTCGTACAAGCGGCTCACCAAGACCGTCGACCTGACGGCGGCGACCGCCGCCCGGCTGAAGTTCCAGACGTCCTTCGACACCGAGGCGGGCTGGGACTTCATGTTCGTCGAGGCGCACGTCGTGGGCACCGACGACTGGACCACGCTGCCGGACGCGGGTGGGCTGACCACCACCGAGACCGGGGACAGCTGCCAGTCCGGCATCGAGACGATCCACCCGTTCCTGACCCACTACCAGGGCGAGGGCTGCACGTCGACCGGCACCACCGGCACCTGGAACGCGGCGACCGGCACCAGCTCCGGCTGGAAGCAGTTCGACGCCGACCTGAGCGCCTACGCGGGCAAGCAGGTCGAGCTCTCGATCTCCTACATGTCGGACTGGGGCACCCAGGGCCTGGGCGTCTTCCTGGACGACGTGCGGGTCGAGGTCGGCGGCGCGGTCGCGCAGCAGACCTCGTTCGAGACGGACCTCGGCGGCTGGACCGTCGCCGGGCCGCCGCCGGGCTCGGGCCGCAACAGCACCGACTGGGCGCGCAGCCAGCTCGCCTTCGACTCCGGTGCCGCCGTGACCACCGCGGACAGCGTCTTCCTGGGCTTCGGCCTGGAGGGGCTGCCCGAGGACAAGCGCGTGGACCTGGTCCGCCGGGCCCTGCGTCACCTGAAGAGGTAATCCTCTTTCGGAGGTAAACCGCCAGAACCGCAGATCGCGCCGCGCGCTTGCTCTAGACAGGAGGCGCGCGGCGCGCCTGCCGGGCAGGGCGGAGAGACAACCGGTGCGAGCAAAGACACGGCCGATCCTGGCCGCGTTCCTCACTGTCCTGGCCGCGGTGACCACGGCGGCGG
>NZ_JBEZGQ010000878.1:0-1663 GCF_040650095.1 Actinoplanes sp. NPDC048791
GCCAGCTCCGCGACGGCGGCCTCGGACAGCGGCTCCAGCGGGAGCCGGCCCACGGCGTCGGCGGGCAGCCGGCCGACGACCGCCCGCAGCGGATGATCGACACCCACCTCGTCATCCCGGTACGTGACGACGAGCAGCACCGGCATGCGCTCCAGGCGGCGACCCAGGAACACCAGCAGATCGAGGGTCGCCTCATCGGCCCAGTGGGCGTCCTCGACCACCATCACCCGCGGTTGCGACGGCCGGGCGAGCTGGTCCACCAGAGCCGAGAAGACGGCCTCCCGCGGGCCGGACGCGAGCAGCGCGGGAAGCGGATCGCTCAGCTCCCGGGCCATGTCGTGCAGCGGACCGAGGGCCCGCGGGGTGAGCAGCGGATCACAAGCACCGGACAGGAACGCCGCGTCCGCCGGCCCCAGCTGCCGGAACCGGTTGATCAGAGCGGACTTCCCGATGCCGGCCTCACCGGTCACGAGCACGACCCGGCCCCGGTGCCCCGTCGCGGCCAGCGCGCCGGTCAGCTCCGCCAACGCGTCGGCGCGTTCGAGCAGCTCCATCCCGGCCGACGCTACGCTCGGCGCTCGTCCCCGGGCAAGCGTTCCGGCTGCTCAGCCGGCATCGGTTCGCGCGAGCCACCCACGACAGGGCATAGTGGCCCGCGGCGTCATCGACCGGTGTCGCTTGCCGTGAAGAAGGTGGTTCGACGTGACGAGCTCACGGGCCCGGCTGATCCGTGCCGCGGCGCCGGTGGCGCTGGCCGGGGCGATGCTCGCGGGGTACGCGGCGCCCGCGGCGGCCGCCCCTCCGGCCATCCGCATCCTGCGCGTGTCGTCGGAGAGCGTGCCGTCCGGCGGGACGGTGCAGGTGCGGTTCCAGGCCACGAACAACAACCAGCGGACCGAGAAGGTCTTCGTGGCCGTCTCCGGTGGCCTGCGCTGCACCGCCGGATGTGCCGCGGCCCCGGACCTCGGACCCGGCAAGAGCCGGACCTTCGAGGCCACGGTCGTCGCCCCGGAGGTGGGTCCCGGCGAGGAGAGCGGCCGCAACCTCGCGGTCAGCGTACGGATCGGCACGCAGACTGCCTTCGACCACAAGATGATCATTGTCCGGGGCGGGAACACGCCGTCGTCGTCGGCGGTGAGCCGGGTCACCGGCCGGGTCCGTGACGCCGACGGCAAGGCGATCACGGGCGCGAGCCTGACCGTCCGGGACAGCGCCGGGCACGAGTACCGGACGACCAGCGACGGGAAGGGCCGGTTCTCGATCAAGGCGAGCGACAGCAAGCCGATCGCCGCCGGGTCCATCACGGTCGTCGCGGACAAGGACGGCTACCGCGCCGCTCGCGCGACCGTCCAGGGCACCGCGCGGGGCGCGACCGTACGGCTGGTCCTGACCGCCCTGCCCACCCCCACCAAGACGTCACCGTCGCCCACCGCCGCGGAGAGCACTCCCGCCACAGCCGGGAAGCCCGCGCCGAAGGCCAGCCTGGCCGGGGTGGTGCCGCCGGCCACCAGGACCGCCGACGACGACAGTGGTTCGTTCATGTTCACCCTGGTGGGCGGGCTCCTGGTCGCCGCGGGCCTGGGCACGCTCGTACTGATGGTGATCCGCCGGAGGAAGCGCTCCGCTGATCCAGATCTGCAGTCGACCCAGGTCATGGCGGCGC
>NZ_JBEZGQ010000878.1:1673-3503 GCF_040650095.1 Actinoplanes sp. NPDC048791
CGCCGGTCGGTGGCGGCATGGCTGACGCGCCGACCGCGGTGCTGCGCGCCGTGCCGCCGCACAACCCCTACACCGGGCCGGCGCGGTAGCGGCACCTCGACGGTCAGTGGCGCTGGAAGGTCGACACCGGCGTGCCCAGCTCCACGGTGCGGCTGACAGTGCACAGCCGGTCGTGCGACTGCTGGATCAGGCGCGGCACGATCTTGCGCGCCTGGTCCCCGTCGGTCCCCGGCGGGAACTCGATGTCGAACTCGACCTCGAGGTTCTCCATCCGGTTGGCGCCGCCCTCGTCGCGCACCTTGTCGCCGCGGACCCGGACCACGAACCGGGCCGGCTCCGCCCGGCGGCTCGCGACCAGGTCCACGTCGATCGCGGTGCACCCGCCCAGCGCCGCGAGCAGCAACTCCACCGGCGTGAACCGGTCGTCGTCCCCCGTGCCCAGTTCGATGACCCCGCCCCGCACGTTGCGCACGTCGTACGCGCCGGCCCCGGTCCGCTCGATCTCCACCGATCGCAGGCTTTCAGCTGTCATGCCGAGCGACGCTACCCGCCCGGGCTCTCCGCGGGGGTGTCGTTGTCGCGGCGCTGCGCCATGTGGTCCTGTTCGAGGTCGAGACCGTCCTGGACGCGCAGCAGCACCTCGTCGTCGATCTCACCCCGGTCGCGCATCCGGACGACGGTGTCGTGCCGGTGGTCGATCACAGCCAGGTGCAGATCGGCGTACTGCTGCTCGTACCGGGCGGCCTCCTGGTCCGGGCCGGAGCCGGCATCGCGCAGCACGCGGAGCCGGCGATCGTATTCCGCCCGCAGCTGCTGGGTGATGTCGTCGCTCGTGCCCCGGTCCGCGGCCAGCTCCGGCAGCGCGGCGAGCGCGTGTTCCAGCGAGGTGATCTCCGCTGCCCGGCGTTCCCGCTCGGCCTCCCCGTCCGCGCCCAGCCCGGCCCAGCGCATCACCCGGGGCATCAGCGGCGCCTGGACCAGCAGCGTCACCGCGATCACCACCGCCGTGGCGAAGACGATGAGGTCCCGGGCCGGAAACTCCTCGCCGGACGGCAGAGTGTGCGGCACGGCCAGCGCCGCCGCCATCGACACCGCGCCGCGGAAACCGGCCGCGGCCATCAACGCCCGGGGCCGCCCGCTCAGGCGTCGTTCGCGCTGCTGCGGCCGGCGGTCGATCGCCCGGATCAGGTACGGGCTGGTGAACAGCCAGCCGAAGCGCACCGCGACGATGACCGCGCAGACCACCACCGCCACCAGCAGCCCGTGGGCCAGCCCGGTGCTGTCCAGCCCGCGTACGGCCGACTGCGCCTCCAGGCCGACCAGGACGAACAGCGCCGCGTTGGCCAGCTGGGTCAGGAAGTTCATGGTCGTCTGGACGTACCGGCGGGCGTGGCCGGGGAACAGTCGCGGCGAGACCCGGCCCACCCAGAGCCCGCTGACCACGGCCGCGAGGACGCCGGAGACCTCGGCCGCCTCGGCCAGCAGGTAGGCCGCCAGCGGCGTGAGCAGGGCGAGCAGGTTGTGCTGGAACGGTTCGGTGAGCCGCCGGCGGATCTGCAGGATTCCGAAGGTGACCAGCAGGCCGGCCGCGATCCCGCCGAGGTACGACATCGTGAACAGCCCGGCGACGTGTCCCGGGCTGAGATGCTCCTCGCCCAGCGTGACCCCGACCGCCAGCGTGTAGATCACCAGGGCCGTGCCGTCGTTGACCAGGCTCTCCGCCTTGAGCATGGTCGCGATCCGGCGGGGCAGCATCCGGCCCAGGACACCGACCGCGGTGGCGTCGGTCGGCGCCACGGCGGCTCCCAGCACCCAGGCCGGTCCCCATGC
>NZ_JBEZGQ010000879.1:0-3502 GCF_040650095.1 Actinoplanes sp. NPDC048791
GCCGCCGGGTGAGCCGTTGCACCCGGCCCGCCTCCGCCTGCTGATCCAGGGTGGCGGCCCGGTCGGACAGCTCCCGGGCGGCCAGCTGGAGCTGCACGAGCTGGTCCGTGGTGCGGCCCAGCACGGCCAGGCAGAGCGCCTGCACCTCGGCCGGCAAACCGTCCCGGAGCACCCGCAGCGGGTCCTCCTTCTGCGCGACGACCAGCACCCGCTTGCCGTTGGCCATCAGATGGCAGATCAGGTTGCGGATCGTGTGGGTCTTGCCGGTGCCGGGCGGGCCCTGCACGGCCACGTTGCGGTGCAGCGCGAGCCGGCGGGCGATCGACTCCTGAGCCTCGTTGGTCGGTAGCGGCATGAGCAGCCGCTCCCCCACCCGGTGCCAGTCCTCCGGCCGGTCGTCGGGCATCCGCAGCTTGCTGGGCTCGTGCGCGACGATCGCGGCCAGCGCGCCGATGCTGGTGGTGTCGCCGGCGAGCAGCCGGTCGCGCAGGCTCTCCAGGAAGCCGCGCAGCAACCGCTGCCGCGGCCGGGCGAACAGCACGCCGGTGTCGACGATGTGCGAGCCGGTGGCGGTCTCGCCGGGCGCGACGACCCGCCGGTCGTAGCCGAGCCGGCCCAGGGCCCGCTCGAACAGCTCGCGGCGTTCCAGGTCGTCCCAGAGGTCGACCTCCAGGGTGCCGGCCGGCCCGGCCAGGCCCAGGAGCTGGCCGAGGTAACGCTCGTCCAGCCCGGCCAGCGCGTCGGTCTGCAACCGCGACGGACCCTGCGGGGAGACGGTGATCATCGAGCGATCGGGGTCGTATTCGATGAGCACCGGCGTCGCCACCAGCGGATAGCGCACCCGCTGGCCGTTGATGACGGTGTCCAGGATGCCGTGGCCCCAGACCAGCTCGGTGCCGGCGGCGGCCATGTCGACCTGGTGCATGAGGTCGAACAGCTGCCGGTGCAGCACCCGGGCCCGCTCGGCCTCGGCGCTGGCGATCGACCAGGGCCGCCACACCTCGTCCCGCCAGGTCTCGAACTCCTCGCCGTCGGCCTTGGGCTCGTCGGTCGGGCTGATCTCGTTGAGCCGGCGGCGCAGCTCGGCGGGCACCGCGACCGGGGCCGGCGGGTCCGGCAGGCCGACCCGCAGCCAGCCGGTGCCGTCCGCGGCCGGTCCGATCGAGCACGCCGGGTGCTCCGGCAGGGCATCCATCCGGTACGCGTCAGCGGGCAGCGTCCGCGCGGGACGTTCCATGTGCGCGCGGACGGCGAGCAGGTAATCCGCGACGGAGACGGCCCGGTCCCGGATGACGGTGGGCGACTCAACCTGCGGCGCGGACATTCTTCGCAGGTTATCCGATGTCCGCAGCTACCAGGGGCGGCGCGGAGGGCGCCGGCACCGCTATGGTTTCGCGGCCGGCTCGACACCTCGGGGGACATCATGTCGCAGGACCCGCCGCAAGGCGACTGGCAGGGCTGGGACGCGCAGCCCCAGCAGCCGTACCCCTATCCCTACCCCTACCCGCAGCAGGTCGGCTTCGATCCGGCCGACCCGCTGGTCAGCAACGACTTCAACGGCTGGTGGCAGCGCAGCTTCCGGCTGCTCAAGGCGGCGTGGCGGCCGATGGCGCTGATCCAGCTGATCGTCTCCCTCCCGACGCTGGTGCTGCTGCTCCCGGCCATGCTGGCCTTCCAGGACGAGCAGCGGGTGGCGCAGGAGAGCCTGCAGGCGTCGGTCGACGCGGGCACCCAGCCGGACTTCTCCCTGTTCTTCGCCGGGCTGACCGTCCTGCTGCCGGCCGCCGCCGTGGCCGGCCTCTTCTACATGCTGGGCCAGCTGGCCAACCAGCAGGTGGTGGTGTTCACCGCCACCGGCCGCACCGGCAACCTGGTGGGCCCGGCCCTGCTGGCCGCCGCGAAACGCCTCCCGATGCTGCTCGGCTGGTACCTGCTGGCGATCCCGGTGCTGATCGTCGCGACGGTGCTGTGCTTCTTCCCGGTGTTCTACGTGGGCGCGGCCCTGACAGTGCTGGCGGTGGTGGTCCTGCTGGAACGCGGCAACGGCATCGGCCGCTGCTTCCAGCTCTTCCACGCGAGCATCGGCGTCTCGGTGGCCCGCATCGCGACGATCTTCGGCCTGAGCGTGGGCGCGAGCCTGCTCCTGACGCTGGTCACCACGCTGGTCGACGTGACGCTCGGCGGCAGCTACACCACCCCGAACAGCACGGCCACGGTGATCAACACGCTGCTGCAGACGGCGTACTACGCGGTGAGCTACGTGGTCCTGGCCCCGCTGCTGGTGACCACGTACGCCGACATGCGCGCCCGCCGCGAACCGTTCACCACGGCGAGCCTGCTGCCCGGCACCGCCTGATCAGGCCTCTTCCGGGTCGCGCCCCTGAGCGGCGCGGCCCCCGTCGACCGGGAGCACCGCCCCGTTGACGAAGGAGGCTGCCGGCGACAGCAGGAACGCCACCGCGTCGGCGACCTCGGTCACCCGGCCGAGCCGCCCGACGGGATGCAGCAGCCGGATCTCGCGCGCGAAATGCTCCGCCCCGGCCTCGTCCAGCCCGGCCACGTAACCGTCGGACCGTTCGGTGGCGATCGAGCCCAGCGCGACCGCGTTCACCCGGATGCCACGGGGTCCATAATCGACGGCCAGCGCCCGGGTCAGCCCCTCGATCGCCGCCTTGGCGGTGGCGTAGGCCAGCGCGCCCCGGACCGGGCGTTGCGCCTGATGGGACGAGACGTTGACGATCGCCCCGGTGCCCTGCGGCAGGAAGTGCCGGACCGCCGCCGCGCTGCCGACCACCACCGGGTCGAGGTTGCGGCCGATCAGCGCGAGCAGCTCGGCCGGCGGCACCTCGTGCAGCCACGCGTCGCGGAACACGGCGGCGTTGTTGACCCAGCCGATGAGCGGTCCGGCCGCCGCGGCGACGGCGGCGGCCTGCTCGGCGATTGCCGGGTCGGCGGCGTCACCGATGACCGGCCGGATCCGCCCGCCGGCCGGATGGTCACCGACCCAGTCCAGCGCCGCCGGATCGAATTCGAGTACGGCCACGGTGTCCTGCTCGCCGGCCAGCCGCTCGACCACGGCCCGGCCGACGCCACGTCCACCGCCGGTCACCACGTAGGAAGCCATGCCCTCAGCTTTCCAGCCGGGCGGCTGCGGCGCCGCGCACACCGGCGTCCTCCATCGGGTCATCGCGCAGGTAGCCCAGCCGCTCGCGGGTCTCGGCGTCGAGCGCCACGTGCTCGGCGGCCACGCGGCGGACGCCTTCCTCGCAGTCCCACAGGCCTTCGACGAGCAGGCTTTCTGCGACCGCCGGGTCAGCGATCCGGTACGCCCGCAGATAGCTCGCGCGTTCGAAGCTGTGCGGGGTGAGCCAGAGCCGTCGCAGGATCGCGGTGACCGGCCCACCGATCCGGGCCAGGCCGGTGACCAGCTCGTCGTACCCGCAGAGCTGGTCCGGCGTGCTGTCGAGGCGGGCGACCTCGGCCAGCAGCACCGGGACGTCGG
>NZ_JBEZGQ010000880.1:0-3499 GCF_040650095.1 Actinoplanes sp. NPDC048791
GTGACACCGCCCCCCGCTCGGTCTTCTGAAAGCTCCGCGTGACCGGACACCGGCGATTGCGTAGTTGCCTCGGACCGGCGTCACCGCCAGCAGCGCGACGACGTCCAGCCAGGAGACGTGGTTGGCCACCAGCAGGCTGCCGGGCCGCGGCGACGGGCCACGCCACACCAGCTTGACCCCCAGGGCCGCGAGGATGCCGCGGGAGATCATCCGCGCGGCGGCGTGCCGCAGCAGCGGCACCAGGACCAGAGCACTGAGCAGTACGCCGAGAAGCGCCATCAACCGCACGACCACGGTCCCGGCTCGCACAGCCTGCGCACCGGCCGGACGACATTGCGCCCCGCAAGCCGAAGCCGGCTGCCACACCGCCGAGCTCATCGAGTCGCTCCGAGGAAGTGGCGGCGGTAGCGCGGGTCCATCCGGTCCATGGAGAACAGCACGTAGAAGTCGGCGCAGTGGAAATCCGGGTCGTAGGCCGGCTCGCCGCACACCCAGCTACCCAGCCGCAGATAGCCCTTGAGCAGCGGCGGAGCCTGCGTCCTGGGGTCACCGACCTGATCGGTGCGAGCCAGCCAAGGGCTGCGCGGCCGCACCCGCAGGGCCGGCGGCGAGAGGTGCTTGGCCGAGACCCGGGCCCACACGCCGGCCGCCGTCGCGCCGCCGTCCTCGAGGCCGACCGAGGCGCAGCCACCCAGCCAGCGCAGGTTGTTCAGGTGCAGGTAGCGGGCGATCCCCGCCCACATCAGGTTGACCACGGCGCCGGAGCGGTGGTCCGGGTGCACGCAGGAGCGGCCGGTCTCGACGAGCTGGTCACGCAGCGGGCTCAGCCCGCTGAGGTCGAACTCGCCGTCGCCGTAGCGGCGCCCGGCGCGCTGGGCGGCCTTCGGGGTCATCATCCGGTACGTGCCGACGACCAGGCCGGTCGCGTCGTCCCGGACGATCAGGTGGTCGCAGAAGTCGTCGAACTCGTCGACGTCGCGGCCGTCGGGGGTGGCGCCGCGCAGCGTGGCACCGAGCTCGGCGGCGAAGACGTCGTGGCGCAGGCGCTGCGCGGCCGCGACCTGACTGGCGTCGTCGGCGATGAGCAGTGAGTAGCCGCTGGTCCCCGTGGGTGCGGCAGCGGTCATGAGTACCGTCATGGGATCTGTGTAGGGCTCGCGTCTGCCGACGGCGTGTCGCGCCAGGTGGCCCCGGATGACACTCACATGAACGACTCTGTCCGAGGTCGCCGATGGGACCACCGGGATTGCCGTGAACCGGTAGGTTGAGCGCTCAGTCGATCAGTGAGGAGCAAACGTGACGGCCGGGTCCGAGGAGATCGTCGTCTCCCACCTCACCAAGCACTACAAGACGCTGCGAGCCGTGGACGACCTGTCGTTCACCGTGCACTCCGGGCGGGTCACCGGGTTCCTGGGTCCCAACGGCGCGGGCAAGACCACCACCCTGCGCATGCTGCTGGGCCTGGTCACGCCGAGCGCCGGCACGGCGACCTTCGGCGGTGTGCGCTACAACGACCTCGATCAGCCGATCCGGCACGTCGGCGCCGTGCTCGAGGCCTCCAGCGCGCACAAGGGCCGCACCGGGCTCAACCACCTGCGGATGATCTGCACCGCGGCCGGACTGCCCTGGCAGGCCGCCGACGAGGCGCTGGCCAAGGTCGGGCTGACCCCGGCGGCCAAGCGCAAGTTCAAGGGCTACTCGCTGGGCATGAAACAGCGGCTCGGCATCGCCGCGGCGCTGCTGGGCAACCCGCGGGTGCTGATTCTCGACGAGCCGGCCAACGGGCTCGACCCCGAGGGCATCCGCTGGATGCGCGACCTGCTCAAGGCGCTGGCCGCCGAGGGCCGTACGGTGCTGGTCTCCAGCCACCTGCTCGGCGAGATGCAGCAGCTCGCCGACGACGTGGTGATCATCGCCGCCGGCAAGCTGGTCCGGCAGGGCCCGGTCGGCGAGGTGCTCGGCTCGATGGCCGGGATGACCCAGGTGCGCGTGCGCACCCCGCAGGTCGAGGCGCTGACCGCCGCACTCTCCGAGCGCAACGCCACCGTGACCCCGCTGCCCGACGGCGCCCTGCTGGTCTCCGGCCTGGACGCGGCCGCCGTGGGGCACACCGCCTTCACCAGCTCGGTGGAGTTGCACGAGCTGGCCGGCGAGCGCGCCGATCTGGAACAGGTCTTCCTGCAGCTGACGGCCGGAAAGGCGGGCATCCGATGAACCTGGTGAAAGCCGAACTCTTCAAGATCCGGTCCACCTCGACCTGGTGGATCCTCGGCCTGGTCACCTTCGTGCTGTGGGCGCTGACCCTGCTGATCAACTGGGCCGGCAGCACCGTCAACGCGAGCGCGGAGTCCACCGAGGGCCTGACCGCGGACCAGGCGGAGCAGGTCCGGGTGGCCAACGAGGCCGTCAACGTGGCGTCGAACCTCTACACCAGCGGCCAGTTCTTCGGCGTGCTGATGGTGATGCTGCTGGCCGCGATCGTGGTGACCAACGAGTTCTTCCACCAGACGGCCACCACCACTTTCCTGGTGACCCCGCGCCGCGAGTCCGTGGTGCTCGCCAAGCTGATCGCCTCGACCCTGCTCGGGCTGGTCTTCTGGCTCGTCACCACCCTGCTCAACCTGGTGTTCGTGCCGTTCATCCTGGACGCGCTCAACATCGGCTCCCAGCTCGGCGAGCCGGCCATCTGGCGGGCGGTCGGGCTCAACGCGCTGGCGTACGCCCTGTGGGCGATCCTCGGCGTGGGCGCCGGGGTGCTGATCCGCAGCCAGATCGGCGCCACCATCGCGCTGAGCACCACGTACGTGATCGGCTACTTCGGCGCCACCACGATCTTCTTCCTGCTCACCCCGCGCATCGGCGACTGGTTCGGCAAGCTCCAGGTGCTGGTCCCGCCGCTGGCCTCGCAGCTGATGGTCTCCGGCACCGAGCTGCCCGGCAACCCGCCCCGCTGGGTCGGCGCCGTCGTGCTGATCGGCTACGCGGTGCTCGCCGGCGGACTCGGCACCTGGCTCATGAAGCGGCGGGACATCGCCTGAGTGTCCTTCTCGCCCTCAGGAAGTTGGTCACAGACCGGACGTCCGGATGGTCACGGAAATCTCACGGCGTAGCCTTGACGGCGATTTCCTTTCCGTCCCGTGTGACGAACGTCGCGTGCTGACAACTTGGTGAAAGAGGCGAACACGGAAGTGTCGACCCAGCAGACTTCGCATGAAAATCCACTCGCGGACTTCGGTCCCAACGAGTGGATCGTCGACGAGATGTACCAGCGCTATCTGGCCGACCCGTCCAGCGTCGACCCCGCCTGGCACGACTTCTTCGCCGACTACAAGCCGGCGATGGCCTCGGGCTCGATCGCGACGCCCGACGAGGCCACCGCCGCCAACGCGAAGGCCACCGCCGCCAAGGCCGGCACCGACGCTCCCGCCGCGTCGACCATCGCGCCCGAGAAGCCCACCGTGCCCGCCAAGCCGGCTCCGGCCAAGCCCGCCCCGGCGGC
>NZ_JBEZGQ010000881.1:0-3494 GCF_040650095.1 Actinoplanes sp. NPDC048791
GCCGGGGTGTTGCGGACCGCGCGCGGGGTGACCGCGCGGGTCAGGCAGAAGTCGGCTCGACGGTCACCTGCCGTCCGGCCCGACGAGGGCATGCGCGCGATCTACGCCCGGCAGGTCCAGGTGGTCCGCGAGGCCGGCGCGCTCCGCGAGTTGCCGTACCACCTGTCCACGCTGGGGTATGCCCTGTCCTGGGCCGGGGACTTCGCGGGCGCGGCCGCCGTCATCGCCGAGAGCGATGTCGTCGCCGCAGCGACCGGGGTCCAGCTGCCTCCTTTTCCCGCGTTGCGGCTGCTGTCGCTGCAGGGCCGGGAGACCGAGGCCACGGTGCTGATCGACGCCACGATCCAGGGCTCGGCCGCCAGCGGGTTCGGCATGGGCGTCACCGCGGCGCAGTGGGCCGCCGCCGTGCTCTACAACGGCCTGGCCCGCTATCCGGAGGCGATGCGCGCCGCCCGGGCGACCCCGCACCTCTCCGAGCCGTGGATCTCCACCTGGCTGCTGCCCGAGCTCGTCGAGGCGGCCTCCCGGGCCGGTGAGCCCGCCCTGGCGCACGACGCCCTGCAGCGGCTCATCGCGGCGACCGAGCCGTTCAGCACCGACTTCGCCGCGGGGATCGAGGCGCGCACCCGGGCCCTGGTCCTCGACGGACCCGGCGCCGACGAGCAGTACCGCGCGGCGATCGAGCGGCTGGGCCGGACCCGGCTGCGCCCGGAGCTGGCCCGCGCCCACCTGCTCTACGGCGAATGGCTGCGCCGCCGCCGTCAGCGCGTCGACGCCCGTGAGCACCTGCGGACCGCGTACGAGATGTTCGTGGCCATCGGCATGGAAGCGTTCGCCGAGCGGGCCCGCCGGGAGCTGGCGGCCACCGGCGAGACCGCCCGGCGGCGCACGGTCGAGGCCCCGCCGAGCGAGGAGCTGACGGCCCAGGAACGGCAGATCGCGGTGCTGGTCCGCGACGGGCTGTCCAATCCGGAGGTCGGCGCCCGGCTGTTCCTCAGCCCGCGCACGGTCGAGTGGCACCTGCGCAAGATCTTCGCCAAGCTCTCGATCACCTCCCGGCGGCAGCTGCGGGAGGTGCTGCCGCGGGGCGAGTTCGAGCCGGGGGCCGAGTGACCCGCTCAGCGCAGGAGCTGCTGGCCGCCGTCGACGTCGTAGGTGGCGCCGGTGAGCGCGGTGTTGGTCATCAGGTGCAGGGCGAGCGCCGCCACGTCCTCCGGTCCGACGACCCGTCCGATCGGCAGCGTGGCGCGCAGCTCCGCCCGACGTGATTCGAGCTGATCGCCGAGCAGGCGGGCCGACAGCGGGGTGTCGACGAAGCCGGGGGCGATCGCGTTGACCCGGACCGGCGCGATCTCCAGGGCGGCGTTGGCCGTGATGGCCGGCAAGGCGGCGGTGCCGATGGCGGCGAGCACGAGGCCGTGGCCGGGGCGGCGGGCGCCCGTACCGCTGAGGAACGTCAGTGATCCGCCGGGGCGGACCCGGGTGGCGCACTCGCGGGCGATCCGCAACGCTCCCACCAGGTGCTCGTCGAGGGAGGCGCGGGCCTGCTCGAAGTCCATCTCGGCGATCGGTGCGTAGGTCGGGCCGCCGCCGGAGACCAGCACGTGGTCGACCGGCGCGGGCAGTTCGGTGAAGAAGCGGTGCAGCTCGGCCGGGTCACCCAGGTCGAGCTGGACCGTCGAGGCGCCCAGTTCGTCGCGGACGGCGTCGAGCCGTCCCTGGTCACGACCGGTGACGATGACCTTGGCGTCCGCCGCGTGGGCCTGGCGGGCCGTCTCCAGCCCGATGCCGGAGGTGCCGCCGATGATGACGACGGTGCTTCCCGAGAGACTGTGCATGGTGTCCTCCTCAGACTGCCGCGACCGGTTCGGGCGCGGCACACGTGTGTAGGCGGGGGTTGGGCGCGGCGTGCTGTCCGGTGCTGCGGCGGCTGGGGACGAGCAGGGCCGTGAGCGCGGCGGCGGCCACGGTCAGGCCGGCCATGACGAGCATCGCGGACTGGTAGTTCGCGGCGAGCGGCTGCGCGAGACCGGGCGCGCCACCGGCCCCGAGCAGGGCCGGGACGAGCGCGACCAGGACGACCCCGCCGACCCGGGACGCGGCGTCGTTGATCGCCGACGCCTCGCCGAGGTCGCTGTCTTCGACGGCGGCGAGCACCCCGGCGGTGAGCGGTGCGACGGCCAGCCCGATCCCGAGGCCCCAGAGGATCGCGCCGGGCAGGATCGCCTGGGCGTACGAGTCGCCGGGGCGGGCCGCCGACAGCCAGCCGAAGCCGGCGGCCACGAACAGCAAGCCGGCCGCCATCGGCCAGCGGGTGCCGACCCGGGCGACGAGCCCGCCGACCAGCGGGGAGACGACCAGGAACACGGCGGACTCGGGGATCAGCGCCGCCCCGGCCGCGGTGGCGCTGTAGCCCAGCTGCAGCTCCAGCTGGAGGATGACCAGGTAGCTGGCGGCGGCCAGGGCGCCGTAGAAGAGCAGGGTGGCCGCATTGATCGCGCTGAACGGCCGGGACCGGAACAGCTCCGTCCGCAGCATCGGGCGGTGCCGGCGCTGCTCGACCGGGACCAGGGCGACCAGACACACCAGCCCGAGCAGGCCGGACGCCAGCACCGGTCCGGTCGTCCATCCCGACTCCGGCGCCGCGGTGAGGGCGTAGATGACACCGCCCAGGCCGATCACGGCGAGCAGGGCCCCGACGGCGTCGACCGAGAGCGGTCGCCGCAGGCTCGCGGTCGGCGGGACCCGGCGCAGCACCCAGAGCGCGGCGGCGATGAGCGGCAGGTTGAGCAGGAAGACGTAGCGCCACGAGGTGTGGTCGACGAGCCAGCCGCCGCCGTACGGGCCGAGGGTGGTGCCGAGGGTGGAGATGCCGGCCCAGATGCCGATGCCCCGCGCCCGGTCCGGCCCGCGCAACGTGCCGTTGAGCAGCGCGAGGCTGCTCGGCACGACGAAGGCCCCGCCGACGCCCTGCACCAGCCGGGCCAGGATCAGGGTCAGCGGCGTCGGGGCGACGGCGCAGCAGAGCGAGGCGACCAGCATCACCAGCAGCCCGGTGATCAGGATCCGCCGCGGCCCGAAGTGATCGGCGAGCGCCCCGGCGAGCAGCAGCAACGCCGCGACCGTGATCAGGTAGCCGGACAGAACCCACTGCAGCTCGCTCACGCTCGCGTTCAGGTCGCGCCCGATCGCCGGCACCGCGACGTTGATCATGTACGCGTCCAGGAAGCCGACCATCGAGGCCAGCACCGTCGCCGCGATGAGCGCCGTGCCGCGCGCCCCGCGCAGGGGGATGAGGCCGGCACCGGGGTCTGCCGCCGTACCCGGATCGGCGCTCACGGCACCGTCACCGCGCCCGCCGGATCGGTCGCGGCCCGGCCCGGGTCGTTCGGATGGGGGCTCAGCGGGGTCACCTCGTCGACCCGCCAGGCCCGCAGCGGCATCGTGGCCAGCGTCGCCTCGAGGTCCTCCGGGGCGGCGGGGGCGTTCTGCGC
>NZ_JBEZGQ010000882.1:0-3492 GCF_040650095.1 Actinoplanes sp. NPDC048791
CGAGCACCGCCGCCAGCGTCACCCCGACGGTGGCCACGGTCCAGGCGAGCCGGTCGATGCGCAGGCCCACGACGTGGATGGCCAGGCCGGCGACGATCAGCACGCCCATGCTCAGCGCGGGGGTCAGCACCGTACGCTCGACCGCGGTCAGCGCCCGGCGGCGGAACAGCACCCCCAGCAGCGCCATCCCGGGCAGGACGAAACCGAGCAGCAGCCCAGCGGCGATGGCCAGGGCCTGGGGCGCGAACAGGACCGCGGCGCCGGCGGCGACGGCCAGCCCGGCCACGACCCGGGAAAGCAGAACGCTCACTGGACCCCCGTCCGGTAGATGCGGACAGTGCCGTTGTCGTAGAGCCGGTCCATCCCGGTCAGCGAGTCGAACTTGCCGAGCTGCCCGACGGTCAGCGGCGAGGTGATCTGCCCGGAGCGCGGGTCGCTCTCGAAGTACGCGCCGCTCTCCGGCAACTGGGTGCTCAGCCGCCGGTCCACGACCAGGTACTGCACGTGGACGCGCTGCACCAGGTCGTCCTGCTCCAGCCCCCACACGTCGGCGTAGTAGAGGGAGCCCACTTCGCGTACGGGGTCCTGGCGCCCGTACGTGGAAGCCAGCGAGACCGACGTCGCGTCGCCGCCGACCCGGTTGCCCGGGCCCAGCGTGGTGCGCTGCCAGTCGGCCGAGGCGACCCCGTACGCGTCGACCGACCGCTCGTACCCACCGGCCAGGTACGGCCCCGGCAGGATTGACGCGATCGGCGGCCAGCCACCGGCCCGCGCCCCGATCATCAGCAGCGTGATCATCGCCGAGCCGGCCGCGACCCGGCTGTACAGGTTCCAGCCGCCCGGCATGACCACGTCGATGGCGGGCGCGGCGGCCCGCCACCGGTGCCCGAACTCGTCCTTGGCCGGGATCAGCTGCACGCCCCGGACCAGCCCGATCGCGGCCAGGATGGAGATCGGGATGTAGGTGAACGTGGACAGCCGCCCGGCGATCTCCGGACCGTTCTGCCCCAGGAACCGCACCCCGTTGCCGGCGAAGAACACCATCCCGCCGACGACCGCGGCCCACCGCCACCAGTCCCGGTCCCGGCGGTGCACCATGTCGCGGGTGACCGCGAGATAGAGCACCAGCAGCCCGAGCAGGCCGGCGCCCTGCACCACGAGCTGACCCACGGAGACGGGCGCGCTGGTCGAGGCCGGGTCGCTCTCCCCGGAGAAGAGCTGCGACACGGTACGCACAACCTGGTCGACCGGCTCCTCCAGATAACCGAGGACATCGGTGGCGACCAGCAGGATCCACGCCGCCACCACGACCGCGGCGGCCCCCGGCATGGCCAGTGCCGACCACCGGCGCGGCTGATCCACGACCAGCTCGGCCACGGCCAGCAGCAGCAGCGTCGCGACCAGGGCGAGCGCGGTGACGTGGTGGCTGACGGTGGTCAGGGCCATCGACACCACGGCCAGCGCGGCGAACATCCGGCCGCCCTCGGCCCGCCACCGGCGTACCGCCCAGATGGCGAGCATGAAGAACGGCAGGGCGGCGGTCTGGTACAGGAACATCGAGTTGAAGAACAGGTAGTGCAGGGCGGTCGCGTACGTGGCACAGGCGACGCCGGCGACGGCCGGGGAATTGCTGGCCCGCAGCACCACCGCGAAGAGCACGCCCACGAACACCAGGTGCGCGATACCGGCGACGATGACGCCGGCGGCCGTGACGGGCAGCCCGGTCATCTCGGCCACGGCGGCCCCGAGCTCGGCGAGACCGGGAAAGTGCTCGGCGGGCGGCAGGGCCGGGTTGGGCTGGAACAGCTCCCCGGACTGCACGATGATCGTGGTGGCCAGCCAGTGCTGCAGCTCGTCGGGGAACCGGAACTGATCCGGGCTGTACATCCACTTCAGCAGATACTGGTGCAGGGCCAGCCCCATGACGAGCAGGAACGACTCGGCGACCCCGGCCATCCGGCGACTGAGCAGCCGGACGACGACCGGCGTGAAAACCACGACCTGCCCGACCCAGTACGCGAACTGGGCGTTGCCGGTGCTGACCCGCCCGCCGGCGTAGGCCAGGGCGACCATGAGCACGCCGAGGGCGGAGATGGTCAGGACGGCCGGGGCGTGGCCCAGGTCCAGGGGCTCGCGGCGGGCGCGGGCGGGTTTGGGCGTACGGCCGGGATCGGGCGGGGGAGCGACCTCGGTGCGCTGACCGTCACGCCGCCCGGGAACGACGGGGATGACAGCGGTGACGACATCGGTCGGCGGGGCGACGCTGGCGGTCGAGCTGACGACCGGGATGACGACGGTGTCGTCGGGCCCCCGCAGCGCGATGACCACGGTCTCGTCGCCGGGGTTGCTCTTCGGGGCCTCCGGCAGGGTCAGGATGACCGTGTCTTCGACGGCCGGCTCGATGCGCAGAACGACCGTGTCCTCGAGGTTCGGTCCCTCGTGCTCCGGCTCCTCCTGTGCGGTTCCGGCCTGGTCCGGCTCGCCCTGCTCCGGTTCGGCTTGGTCCGGCTCCGCTTGGTCCGGCTTCGCTTGGTCTGGCTCGGCCTGGTCTGGCTCGGCCTGGTCTGGCTCGGCCTGGTCCGGCTCGGCCTGGTCCGGCTCGGTCCGGATCGGGGCGGCCTGCTTCGGGCTGTTAACGGCCGGCGTCGCGGCGGGCAGGATCAGCACCGCGGTCGCTTCGGGATCGCTCAGTTCCGGGGTGGGCTCAACCTCAACATCAGCTTCAGGTTCGCGCTCGGGCGAGACCTCAACCTCAACCTCAGCTTGAGAGTTCGCGTCACCTTTAGTGTCTGCGACCTGCTTGTTGTCCGATTCGGTCGGGGAGTCTGCGGTCCCCGGCGCGGGATCGGCGTTGCTCTCCGCGGCGGCCTCAACGGGAGCGGCGGCTTCCGGCGCTTGGGCATCCTGTGCCGTGTTCGGCTGCGCTGGCTCGGCTGCTTCCGCCGCCGGAGAGGCGTCCAGGCCGATTTCCGTGGGCGGCTGGATGTCCATGCCGGGCTCGGCGTCAGCGTCGGCCTCCGGCTCGGGCTCGGGCTCGGCCTCGGGCTCGGGTTCGGCCGCTGCCTCGGCCTCAGCCGCTGCCTCGGGCTCGGGCTCGGGCTTCGCCTCGGGTTCGGCGTCGGTCTCGGTCTCGGGTTCGGCGTCGGTCTCGGAGCCTGCCGTGGGTGCGGGCTCCCGCTCCGCTTCAGGCCGGCCCGAATCCGCTGCCTCGGCTTCGGGTCCGGCTTCCGGCGTCGCTTCCGGCTCCGGCGTGACCGAGCCCGCGGGGCTTCGTTCGGGTCCGGCCGAGACTGCAGGGTCCGGTTCCGCATCGCTGGCGGTTACCGGTGCGGCTTCGGCGTCAGCCGTGGCCGCGGGTTCCGGCTGGGCGTCGCCCGTAGCTTCTGCCGGGTCCGCTACTTCAACCTCCGACACGACCTCGGCTCCAGCGGGAGCGTCGTCAACGCCGGGCGCCCCGGCGACGTCCTCCGAGGGCACCTGCGCACCGGTCGC
>NZ_JBEZGQ010000883.1:0-3492 GCF_040650095.1 Actinoplanes sp. NPDC048791
GCGCTGGGTCGCTACGACGCCTATCGGCGGTCGCTGCGCGACGAGCTCGGGACCGATCCCGGTCAGGCGTTGCGGGCCGAGCATCAGCGGCTGCTGCGGGGCGTGGTGCCCACGGTACGGCGGGGCGTCGCGTACGAGCCGAATCCGTTGCTGGGCCGGGATGACGATGTCGTCGCGGTGGAGGCGCTGTTGCGTACCTCCCGGGTGGTCTCGATTGTCGGGCCCGGCGGGCTCGGCAAGACCCGGCTCGCTCATGCCGTGGCCCGTCGGGCCGGAGTGCCGGCCGTTACGGTCGTGCCGCTCGCCGGCCTCTCCGGCGCTGATGACGTGGTCCGGGAGGTGGCGGCGGCTCTCGGTGTGGGGGAGCGCCGGGTGCCGGGCACGGTCGGGCACAGCGCCGGGGCCGCGGACATCGCCGCCGCGTTGGCCACCGGGCCTTCGCTGTTGGTGCTGGACAACTGCGAGCACGTCGTCGCCGCAGTCGCCGAGCTGGTTCGTGCGTGCGTGTCGATGACCGCGGAGCTGCGGATTCTCACCACCAGCCGGACGCCGCTGGGACTGTCGTCGGAGGCGGTGCACCGACTGCCGGAGCTGAGCTTGTCGACGAGCGTCGAGCTGTTCGGGCAGCGGGCGCGGGCGGCGCGGCCGGACGTCGACCTGCCCGCTGACGCGGTGACAGAGCTGTGCCGCCACCTGGACGGGCTGCCGCTGGCGGTCGAGCTGGCCGCGGCACGGGTACGGATCATGTCCGTGCCGGAACTCGCCCGGCGGCTCGATGACCGGTTCGGCCTGTTGCGAGGTGCGGCCCGGGACGCGCCGCAACGCCACCACACGCTGCATGCCGTCGTCGACTGGAGCTGGAATCTGCTGGAGCCGGCCGGGCGGGCGGCGATGCGCGCGTTGTCGGTGTTCGTCGACGGGTTCACGCCGGACGCCGCCTGCCGGCTTTTCCAGGTGTTGCCCGCCGGCCTGGGGGAGGCGGACGGGCTGGTGCTGCTGGAGCATCTGGCCGACCATTCGCTGCTCAGGACCGTGGACACGCCGTCGGGCACCCGGTTGCGGATGCTGGAGACAGTCCGGGAGTTCAGTGCCGCGCGGCTCGCTGCGGCCGGGGAGACCGGCGAAGTCACGGCCGCGTTCCTGGCCTGGGCGCGCGCGTTCGGCGCCGGCCATCACGCGGACCTGCTCGGCTCTGACCCGTACGAGGCGATCGCCGTGGTCGGGGCGGAGCAGGAGAATCTGCTCCAGGCGCTGCGGCTGGCCCTCGACCGCGACGACCGGCCCACCATCGCCGCGGTGGCCGCGGTGCTCGGTGGGATCTGGAGCCTGGAGTCCCATCACGCGCGGCTCATGACGCTCATCCGGCAGATCTCCTGGCCGCTGTCGCACTACCGGCCGGAGCCGCCGTTCGTCGAGGTGACCCGGACCGCCCTGACCATCCCGGTGGTGGCCACCTTCAGCGGTGCGGGTCCGCGGCCGCTACGGGCGCTGGTCGCGTTGCGAAGGCTCGGCCCGGGGCGGCCGGACACGCTGATCCGGGCGATCGGCCGGGTGATCGGCGCGCTGGGCGATCCGGTGGAGCTGCAACGGCTGTGCGACAGCACCGAGCCGCTGCCGGCCGCGGCCGCGAACACGCTCGCCGGCTACTACTGGGAGATGGCCGGCGACACCGACGCCGCGTTGCAGACGGCCCGGCGAGGGCTCGATCTCTTCACCCGGCTGGAGCTGCCGTGGCCGCGAGCGGTGGGCCATGGCCGGGTCGCCGAGCTGTGCCTGCGGCTGGAGCTGGGTGCCGAGGCCCGCGATCACCTGCTCGCGGCGTTGCCGCTGCTCCAGCGGCTGGGCGCCCGGACCGACGTGGTCGGGGTACGGGCCTGGCTCGTGCTGGCCAACCTCCAGCTCGGTGACACCGTCGAGGCCGGACGGTGGCTGGACGGGCTCACCGGGGTCGCGCTCGACGAGGATGTCACCTCGGCCGGCTACGACCTCGGGATCCGGGCCGAGCTGTTGCTGGCTCGTGGCGAGGTGGAGGCCGGCCTGCAGCTGTGGCGGCGGGCCGTCGACCAGGTTCCCGATGCCGATGCGGACCCCTGGGCGGTGGAGGCGCGGTCGGTGGCCGTCGTCGCGCACGCCCGGCACGGCCGGCTCGACCTCGTGGCCGACCTCGCCGACACGCTGCCCGGGCGCCTGATCCGGCTGCTGTCCCAGCCACCGGCCGGCTCACCGCCGTACCCGATCGAGCAGTTGATCTGCGGCACCCTGCTGCTGGCGATCGCCGTGGCGGACCACGCACGGGCCCGGCGTACCGGTGATCCGGAGCTGGCGCGGTCGGCGGCGCGGATGATCGCGCTGGCCGAGAGATTCCGGTTCCTGCGGATGTTCCAGCCGACGATGTCCGCGGCGTCGGCCCGGGCGGACGCCGAGCAGGCCGACCGGCCGGCGTACGAGCAAGCGGTGTTGTCGTACGCCGGCCTGGACCGGGCCGGAATGCGCCTGGCGGCGCGGGATCTGGTGCGGGGTCAGCGCGTACGGTCGCGGTTGTAGAGCCGCCTCGCCCAGAGATAGCCGCCCAGCGCGATCACCGCGCACCAGCCGAGCGCGAGCGCGGCGCTCGTGCCGATCGGGGTGCCCAGCAGCAACCCGCGCAGCGTCTCCATGATCGGCGTGAACGGCTGGTACTCGGCGAACCACCGCAGCCCGGCGGGCAGCGACTCGGTCGGCACGAAGCCGCTGCCGAAGAAGGGCAGCAGCATCAGCGGCATCGGCAGGTTGCTCGCCGCCTCGACGGTCCTGGTCGCCAGGCCCATCGCGACGGCCAGCCACACCAGGGCGAAGGTCGCCGCGGTGAGGATCCCGGCGACCGCCAGCCACTCGACCGCGGACGCGGCGGGCCGGAAGCCGACGAGCACGGCGACGCCGAGGACGACGGCGAGCTGGGCCAGGGTCTGCAGCACGCTGCCCAGCACGTGCCCGGTCAGCACCGACACCCGGGCGATCGCCATGGTCCGGAACCGGGCGATGATGCCCTCGGTCATGTCCATCGCCACCGCCAGCGCGGTGCCCTGCACGGCTCCGGCGATGGTGATGAGCAGGATGCCGGGCGTGACGTAGTTGACGTAGGTGCTGCGGCCACCGGACCCGCCGCCGAGACCGTCACCGAGCGTGCCGCCGAGCACGTAGACGAACAGCAGCAGGAAGATGATCGGCACGGCGAGCAGCATCAGGAGCAAGGACCAGTTCCGGGCCATGTGCCGCAGCTGCCGGCGCAGCATGGTGGCCGAGTCGCGCACGGCCAGGGTCATCGTGGTCATCGCGCGGCCCCGCCCGTCACGGCGAGGAACACGTCGTCGAGATCCGGCGTGCGGACGGCCAGCCCCTGCACGTCGACGGCGGCGGCGTCGAGCCGATCCAGCAACGCCTTGAGGGAACGGACACCGCCGTCGCCGGGCACCCGCAGGACCATTGACTCGTCCGCCAGATCGGCCGCGACGC
>NZ_JBEZGQ010000884.1:0-3480 GCF_040650095.1 Actinoplanes sp. NPDC048791
TTCGACTCCCTGGCCCGGACCCTTGCTTCCGCCGCCGGCGCGTCCGCGCGCGGCAGTGGTTCCCGTTCCCGCCCGCACCCGCGGGGCTGGCGCTGACTCCCTTGGAGGACCCCGTGACCGATGACCTGCTCGCCCGGCACCAGGCCGTGCTGCCCTCCTGGGTGACGACCTACTACGGCGACGACGCGATCGAGCTCGTGCGCGGCTCCGGCCGCCGGGTGACCGACGCGAACGGCCGCAGCTACCTGGACTTCTTCGGCGGCGTGCTGACCAACATGCTGGGCTACGACATCGCCGAGGTGCGCGAGGCCGTGGAGCGCCAGCTGGCCACCGGCATCGTGCACAGCTCGACGCTGTACCTGATCCGGCAGCAGGTCGAGCTGGCCGAGAAGATCGCCCGGGTCTCCGGCATCCCGGACGCGCGGGTCTTCTTCACCAACTCCGGCACCGAGGCCAACGAGGCCGCGCTGATGTTCACCACCAACTTCCGCCGGTCCAACCAGATCCTGGCCATCCGCAACAGCTACCACGGCCGGTCCTTCGCGGCGATGGCGATCACCGGGCACCGCAGCTGGTCGGCCAGCGCGCTGAGCCCGATCTCGGTGTCCTGGCTGCACTCGGGCGAACGCCTGCGCGGCCGGATGAAGGGCCTGTCCGACAGCGAGCACATCGACGCCGCGGTCGAGGACCTGCGCGAGGTGCTGGCCACCACGACCGCGGGCGACGTCGCGGCGCTGATCGCCGAGCCGATCCAGGGCGTGGGCGGCTTCGTGCACGCCCCGGACGGGCTGCTCGGCGCGCTGAAGAAGGAGCTCGACAACCACGGCATCCTGCTGATCGCCGACGAGGTGCAGACCGGCTGGGGCCGTACCGGTGAGCACTTCTGGGGTTATCAGGCGCACGACGTGCAGCCCGACCTGATCACCTTCGCCAAGGGCATCGGCAACGGCTTCGCGCTGGCCGGCGTCGTGGGCCGCGCGGAGCTGGTCAACGCGGTCCCGGCGACCAGCTTCTCCACGTTCGGCGGCAACCCGGTCTCCACGGCCGCGGGCAACGCCGTGCTGGACTACGTGCTCGACCACGACCTGCAGGCCAACGCGAAGCGCACCGGCACGATCCTGCTCGACGGCCTGCGCGCCGCGGCCGGCGGGACGAAGATCGTGGGGGAGGTCCGCGGCCGCGGCCTGATGATCGGCATCGAGTTCGTCCGGCCGGGCACCACCGAGCCGGACCCGGCCGCGACCATGCGGGTCTTCGACGAGTGCCGCAAGGGCGGCCTGCTGGTCGGCAAGGGCGGCCTGTACGGCAACGTGCTGCGGATGGGGCCGCCGCTGACGCTGACCGAGGACGAGGCGCGCGAGGGCCTGGGCATCCTGGTGGAGGCGATCCGCACGGTGGACGCCGAGGCCTTCTGAGTAAACCTGGCGGCGGGTGAGCGTCAGGTGACTATCCGGCAGCGGCTCCGGCAACGCGAATGAAATTTCCCACGCGTTGCCGGAACACCCCTTTTGCAGGTTGATCCGGGGCGCGACCATCGGCGTGTGACAGAGACATCCGTGATACTCGCCCTGGTGGTCATCACCGCCCTCGGGTTCGACTTCACGAACGGGTTCCACGACACCGCCAACGCGATGGCCACCTCCATCGCCACCCGTGCCCTCCGGCCGAAGGTCGCCGTCGCCCTTTCCGGCATCCTCAACCTCATCGGCGCTTTCCTCTCCGTCGAGGTCGCGCTCACCGTCACCAACGCCGTGGTGAAGATCCAGAACTCGAACGGCACGCCCAAGCCGGAGCTGCTCGCCGACGGCGGCACGGCTCTGCTGCTCATCGTTCTCGCGGGCCTGGTCGGCGGCATCGTCTGGAACCTGCTGACGTGGCTGCTCGGCCTGCCCTCGAGCTCGTCGCACGCGCTGTTCGGCGGCCTCATCGGCGCGAGCATCGCGGGCCTGGGCTGGGCCGGCGTCAACTGGAACGGCGACGGCAGCAAGCTCGACGGCGTCATCGGCAAGGTCATCCTGCCGGCGCTGATGTCGCCGGTCATCGCCGGTGCCGCCGCCGCCGCCGGCACCTGGCTGATCTACCGGCTCACCGTGGGCGTCGCGCAGCGCTTCACCGACAACGGCTTCCGCTGGGGCCAGATCGGCAGCGCCTCGCTCGTCTCGCTGGCGCACGGCACCAACGACGCGCAGAAGACCATGGGCGTCATCACCCTCGCCCTGATCGCGGCCGGCGAATGGACCGACACCGAGACCATTCCGTTCTGGGTGAAGGCCTCCTGCGCCCTGGCCATCGCGCTCGGCACCTACCTCGGAGGCTGGCGGATCATCCGCACGCTCGGCAAGGGCCTGGTGGAGATCGCCCCGCCGCAGGGCCTGGCCGCCGAGTCCGCCGCGGCCGCGGTGATCCTGTCCTCCAGTCATCTGGGCTTCGCGCTCTCCACGACGCATGTCGCCACCGGCTCGATCCTGGGCTCCGGGGTGGGCCGGCCCGGGGCGCAGGTGCGCTGGCGGGTCGCCGGGCGCATGGTCGCCGCCTGGCTCATCACCCTGCCGTCCGCCGCGCTCGTCGGCGCCCTGATGTGGTGGGTGACCGACCTGCTCGGCGGCGGTCTCGTCGGCGCGGTCGCGGTCACCGCGATCCTCGTCGCCGCCGCACTCGGCATGTATCTGCGGTCGCGCCGCACGCCGGTCGACCACAACAACGTCAACGACGAGTGGGAAGCGGCCCCGGCCGCCGACCGCGTCCCCGCCGGCACGGCGAGCTGAGAGGGGCTGCGACATGCACAACCTGGGATTCGCCCTCGAGGGCGCGTGGAAGGTCCTGCTGGCCAGCGTCATCCTCGGCGCCGGGCTGCCGGCCCTGTTCGCCCTGGGCATCCGTTCCCTGGCCTACGGAGCGGGCGGCGACGCCGAGGTGCACGAGTCGGGGGTGTCCGGCCCCCGGGCGCACCCGATCGGCACGGTGACCGGCTATCTGCTGTTCGCGATCGTGGTGCTCGGCGTCGTGCTGGGTATCACGTTCATCGTGGCCAGCGGCTTCGGCAAGGCGCTGAGCTTCGAGCACATCTACCCGACCATCGTGGACAAGTGACCGGGGGCGTCCGTGACCGATTCCCGCTCGAACTTCATGACCAGGGCCGTCGAGTGGCTGCGCGCCGGCTACCCGACCGGGGTGCCGCGCGGGGACTACGTGGCGTTGCTCGGGGTGCTGCGCCGCAAGCTGACCGAGGAGGAGGTCCGCAAGATCGCCGTTGATCTCGCGGACCAGTCCGTGCTGGCCGGTGACGACCCGATCAGCACCGCCGACATCGAGCAGATGATCAGCTCGTCGCTGCTGCAGGAGGCCACGCCCGAGGACGTGGTCCGGGTCTCGGCCCGGCTCGCCGCCGGTGGCTGGCCGCTGGTCGACCCGCCCGAGGGCGACTGACCCCGATCGTGCGGGCCCGGTGGACGCCGGGCCCTTACGAGGGCCCGGCGTGCC
>NZ_JBEZGQ010000885.1:0-3477 GCF_040650095.1 Actinoplanes sp. NPDC048791
CCGCACGCCGGGCGGCAACGGCACGGTCGCCGCGCCCGAGCCCGTGCCGGTCGGCGACTCGCTGCTCGACGAGCACACCGGCAGTGCCCCGGTGCTCATCGAGGGCCCGGCCGAGGTGCGTGAGCTGGCCGCCGGCCGGGAGTGGCGGGTGCCGCCAGAGGGCTTCTGGCAGGTGCATCCCGCGGCCGCGGACACCCTGGTGGGCGCGGTGCTGGAGATGCTCCAGCCGGCCGCGGGCGAGATCTCCTGGGACCTGTACGGCGGTGCCGGCCTGTTCGCCGCCGCACTGGCCGAGCGCACCCGGGCCCACACCACGGTCGTCGAGTCGGCGGCGGTGGGAGTGGCGGCGGCCCGCACCAACCTGGCCGACCTCACCGGTGTCGAGGTGGTGTCGGCCAAGGTGGACGTGGCCCTGGCCCGGCGCCGGGTCACCGGTCCGGTCGACCTGGTGGTGCTGGACCCGCCCCGGACCGGCGCGGGTGCGAAGGTGGTCCGGGCGATCACGGCGGCCGGCCCGCGTGCGGTGGCCTATGTGGCGTGCGACCCGGCCGCGCTGTCCCGGGACGTGCAGACCTTCGCCGCCGAGGGGTGGCAGCTGGCCGAGCTGCGGGCGTACGACTGCTTCCCGATGACCCAGCACATCGAGTGCGTCGCCCTGCTGGTGCCCGCAGCGGCCTAGCCTAGGGCCGCTCGGCGGCCGGCTCGGCCGCGCGCTCGTCGTCGCGGGGCTCGTGGGTGTCGTGCGGATCGTCGTCGTAGGTGGTCTCGTCGAACGGGGCCTCGCCGGACAGCACCGCCCGGGCCTGGTCCTGGTCGATCTCCTTGGTCCAGGTGCCGACCAGCACGGTGGCGACCGCGTTGCCGGCGAAGTTGGTCAGCGCGCGGGCCTCGGACATCAGCCGGTCGATGCCGACGATCAGCCCCACGCCGGGCACCAGGTCCGGGCGGTGGCTCTGCAGGCCGCCGGCCAGGGTGGCCAGGCCCGCGCCGGTGACCCCGGCGGCGCCCTTGGAGGCCAGGATCATGAACAGCAGCAGGGAGATCTGCTCGCCGACCGACAGCGGGTTGTCCAGCGCGTCGGCGATGAACAGGGAGGCCATGGTCAGGTAGATCGCGGTGCCGTCGAGGTTGAACGAGTAGCCGGTCGGCACCACGATGCCGACCACCGGGCGGCTGACGCCCAGGTGGCCCATCTTGGCGATCAGCCGGGGCAGCGCCGACTCCGACGACGAGGTGGACAGGATGAGCAGGAACTCGCGGGCCAGGTAGCGCAGCAGCTTGAAGATCGACATGTGCGCGACCAGCCGGAGCAGCAGCCCGAGGACCACGAACACGAAGAGCGCGCAGGTCACGTAGAAGCCGATCATGATGCCGGCCAGGCTCTTGAGGGCGTCGACGCCGGTCGCCCCGACCACGGCGGCCATCGCGCCGAACGCGCCGATCGGGGCCAGCCACATCACCATGGCGAGGATCTTGAAGACCAGCCGCTGGAAGACCGAGACGGCCCGGATGATCGGCTCGCCGCGCGCGCCCATCGACTGCACGGCGAAGCCCACCAGCAGGGCGACCAGCAGGGTCTGCAGGATCTCCCGGGTGGCGATGGCGTTGAGCAGCGAGGGCGGGATGATGCCGAGCACGAACTCGACGCCGGACTCGGCCTCGCCGCTGACCTGGGCGGCACCGGTCTCGGCGAGCTCCTGGCTGAGGTTCAGCCCGGCGCCGGGGTGCAGGATGTTGCCCACCACCAGGCCGATGGCCAGCGCCACCGTGGACATGATCAGGAAGTACCCCAGGGCCAGCCCGCCGACCTTGCCGACCTGGGCCGCCTTGCGGATCGAGCCGACCCCCAGCACGATCGTGCAGAAGATCACCGGCGCGATCATCATCTGGATCAGCGCGACGAAGCCGGTGCCCAGGGGGCGCAGGTCCTTGCCGAGCTCGGGGAAGAGGAAGCCGACCGCGATGCCCAGGGCCATCGCCACCAGCACGGAGATGTAGAGGATGTGGCTGCGGTCGCGACGCCGCGGAGGGCTGGCTGCATCGACGGTCATGGCTCCTTCCTACCGGAGATCGTGATCTGAGTCACCACGAGCCGCTTGTGCAGGTTTTGTGGAGGACGTCTCTGTGACCGTTTGCGCCGGATGCGCGCGGGCGATCCGCCGATAGACTGACTCGTCATGAGCGAGCGCAGTGATCAGACGACGGCCGGCATCCTTCCGGGCATCAAGACCCCCGGCGATCTCAAGCGCCTCGATCCCGATCAGCTGACTGTGCTCGCCGCGGAGATCCGCGACTTCCTGGTCGCCAAGGTCTCCCGCACCGGCGGCCACCTCGGCCCCAACCTCGGCGTCGTGGAGACCACGCTCGCCCTGCACCGGGTCTTCGACTCGCCGCGCGACCGGGTGCTGTTCGACACCGGCCACCAGGCGTACGTGCACAAGATGCTGACCGGCCGGCAGGACGGCTTCGACCGGCTGCGCCAGCGCGGCGGCCTCTCCGGCTACCCGAGCCAGGCCGAGAGCGAGCACGACCTGATCGAGAATTCGCACGCCTCCACCGCGCTGTCGTACGCGGACGGCCTCTCCAAGGCGTTCACGCTGCGCGGCGAGGACCGGCACGTGGTGGCCCTGGTCGGCGACGGCGCGCTCACCGGCGGCATGTGCTGGGAGGCGCTCAACAACATCGCCTCGGCGAAGAACCGCC
The DNA here is from genome assembly GCF_040650095.1 of Actinoplanes sp. NPDC048791. NCBI lineage: Bacteria > Bacillati > Actinomycetota > Actinomycetes > Micromonosporales > Micromonosporaceae > Actinoplanes > Actinoplanes sp. NPDC048791. The sequence continues at coordinate 2,704 of NZ_JBEZGQ010000885.1, forward strand.
TGGTCATCATCGTCAACGACAACGGCCGCTCGTACGCGCCGACCATCGGCGGCCTGGCCGACCATCTCTCCACGCTGCGCCTCAACCCCGGCTACGAGCGGGTCCTCGACCTGGTCAAGGACGCGCTGGGCTCGACCCCGGTGGTCGGCAAGCCGGTCTACGAGGTGCTGCACGCGGTCAAGAAGGGCATCAAGGACGCGGTCAGCCCGCAGCCGATGTTCGAGGACCTCGGCATCAAGTACATCGGGCCGGTCGACGGGCACGACGTGCAGGCCATGGAGTCGGCGCTGCGCCGGGCCAAGGGCTTCAACGCCCCGGTCATCGTGCACTCGGTGACCCGCAAGGGCTACGGCTACCGCCCGGCCGAGGACGACGAGGCCGACTGCCTGCACGGTCCCGGCGCGTTCAGCGTCGAGACCGGCAAGCTGCTCGCTGCCCCCTCGGTGAAGTGGACGAACGTCTTCGCCGACGAGCTCGTCGCGATCGCCGACGAGCGGCCCGACATCGTGGGCATCACCGCCGCGATGGCCGAGCCGACCGGCATCGCCGCCCTGCAGAAGAAGTATCCCGAGCGCACCTACGACGTCGGCATCGCCGAGCAGCACGCGGTCACCTCCGCGGCCGGCCTCGCCATGGGTGGCCTGCACCCGGTGGTCGCCGTCTACGCGACGTTCCTCAACCGCGCCTTCGACCAGGTCCTGCTGGACGTGGCGATGCACGGGCTGCCGGTGACGATCGTGCTGGACCGGGCCGGCATCACCGGCCCGGACGGCC
>NZ_JBEZGQ010000886.1:0-3471 GCF_040650095.1 Actinoplanes sp. NPDC048791
CGGCAGCTACCGGCTCCGGCCGGTCGGCGGCCGGCGGCGACGGGGAGGGGGCCGGCACAGCACCGGCGTCGGCGGTCTCGTCACGCATGGCCTGGCCTATCACGAGGACGATGACGGTGAGGAGCAGGAAGAACAGGACCACGGCACGGCGGCGGCGCGCCAGCATCCTGGCGGCCGGCGTGGAGTAGCGAGGCGCGATGGGCATGACAGGTGCCACGTTGCCAGAGGCAGTGGCCCGTCACAGGCGTTTGGCGTGACTCCTCAGAGGGACGGGCCCAACTCTCAGAGGGACGGGCCGACGAAGCGGTGACCGTTGCGGCGGGGCCACGCGTACGGCACACACCCCCGTACGGTCAGGCTCTGTTGCACCATGACCGGCGCCGGACCGCCGCGCTTCGGGCAGCCCTCGTGGCTGTGGCCCAGCTCGTGGCCGGTCTCGTGGTTGATCACGTACTGCCGGTAGACCGTGATCGGCACCTTCGCGTCGCGGTACGGCTTGGCCGACAGCCGCCAGCGGTCCAGGTTGATGATCACGCGCCCGGTGGACCGGCACGACGTGTACGGCCGCCCGTTCACCGTGATGTTGACCCCGCCGATCCGGCACATCCGCCCAGCGGTGTCACGGGTGGCCAGGAAGACCGTGAAAGTCGCCTTCTCGCTGCCGGACACCCGTTGCAGCCGCAGCCGGCCGTCCCCGATCCAGCTGCGCCGGTCCCCCAGCGTCGCCTCCACCTGCGCCGCGAAGGCCGCCACGTCCTCGTTGCTGCCCCGCTCGACCGCGACCCGGAAGCGCCGCAGCTCGCCCTTGGTGCCCAGCACCCGGCCCCGCCCGGTCGCGTACGTGAACTTGCCCATGCCCCTGGTCGGCACCGCGCCGGACAGCGCAAGCAGGTCCTGCGGCGCATCCACCGAGGTTGCCGCGACGGACGGCGTCGGCCCGACCGGCGACGAGCCCGAAGGCGTCGGTGCGACCCGCGACGAGCCCGAAGGTGTCGGCGCGACCGGTGACGAGACGACAGCCGAGGGCGGCGGAGCCGGCGGGGTCGCGGCGGGAGGCGGCGGATCGGACGGCCGCACCAGCCAGGCCGCCCCGAGCAGAACCACGATCACCAGGGCCACGAGCCACCAACGGCGCCTGCGTGCACCCCGTCCAGCGCCCGCTACGGGGAGGCGTGATTCGATCATCGGGAGCCAGCGTGCCACACCCCACCGGCGCTGTCCGCCCGGCCGTTGCGCCGGGCGACCTGGCTCACGCCGGGGGCGCCTCCCGGCGCTCGCCGCCCCGGCCGACCGGCGAGCCGACGTCCGCGAGCAGGCCCACCACAGCCCGCGCGACCAGGCGCGGAACCTCCATCTGGGCGACGTGACCCACGCCCGGCAGCACCAGCAACCGGCTGTCCGGGATCGCCTTGGCCACCTGCGCCGGCACCCGCGGGTCGACCAGCTCGTCCTTGAGGCCGCCGATCACCAGCGTGGGCGCGGTGATCCGCGCGGCCAGCCGCCACTGCGAATTCGCCCCCGGCAGGTACGCCCGCAGGAAGCTCGACACCAGCCCGCGCAACGTCCCGAGATAAGCCTTCGAATAGTGCTCGACCGTGTAGCGGAGCTTGATCTCCTCGATGGCCTCCGCGCGGCGCTGCGGGCTCACCTTCGTGGTGTCACCGAAGCAGGCGAGCAGCACCTGCTGGGCCATCTGCTCCGGGGTCAGCCGGGCCATCCCCCAGGCCAGGAGGCGGTCGGCGCGCGGCAGCGCGAGCAGCGGCAGCACCGGGCCCTGAGCCGTGCGCCGGGGGTCGAGGAAGGGCATGGCCGGGGAGATCAGCGTCAGGGTCCGGATCAGGTCGGGGCGCAGGGCGGCCACGCGTACGCAGATCGAGCCGCCGAGCGAGTTGCCGACCAGGTGGACCGGGCCGCGTCCGGCGTACTCCAGATAGCCGATCAGCTTGTCGGCGAACGCCGCGATGGAGTAGCGCGGGCTGGGATCGCTGTAGCCGAAGCCGGGCAGGTCCACGGCCTGGCCGTCGAGCCGGTCCGCGAGCAGGCCGGCGAAATCGGTCCAGTTCTGCGAGGAGCCGCCCAGACCGTGCACGTAGACGGCGGGCTCGGCCTCCGGCGTGGTGCCCGGGGTGTCCCGCACGTGCAGCATCGCCCCGTCGATCATGACCCGGCGGGCCGGCCACGGCGGCGGCACGGCACCGTCCGGAGGCAGGACGTCGTCGCCGGCGAGGATCGCACCCTTCATCAGGACAACAGTGCCTCAAGACGACGGTTGACCGCATTGAGTGTGGCGCGCACCATGGCGTGCCGGTCGTCACCGGTGATCACCGCGGAACCGGAGAGCTGCTCGACCCAGCCGCCGACCGACAGCAGCATGACCACCACGGCGACCTGCATCGAACCGAACGGCACGGCCGCGGCGTGCTCGACGAAACACTTCGCCGGGCCGTCCGCGTGGTCGGAGGTGGTGAGCAGCTCGTCGACGGCCCGGGCGGTGGCCAGCGCGCACAGCCGCAGCAGGTAACCGTCGACGGCGGGCCCGGTGGCCTCCCCGGCGGCGATCTGGCCGTTGACGGTGAGCCGCACCTCGACGGTGGCCTCGGTGCCGAACGTGTTGACCCGGACATTCTCGATCATCACCCGTGGGCCGGGGCGCTCACCGATGTCGAGGGGGCGGGGTGGGGCGGGCTCGACGCTGGTCGGGGCCTCGCCGAGGGCCGGGCGCTCGTTGGAGCCCTGCCGGTCGTCCGGGGCCTGCCGTGTTCCGGCGCCTTGGCGGGTGCCCGGGCCTTGGCGCTCGCCCAGGCCTTGCCGGTCACTCACGCCTTGCCGGTCACTCGGTCCCCGGTCACCCAGGCCACGGTCACCCAGGCCACGGTCGCCTTGGCCCCGGTCGCTCAAGCCCCGGTCGCTCAAGCCCCGGTCGCTCATGCCCGACCGCTCGCTCGTGGCCTGTCGGTCCTCGGCATCCTGCCGCTCACCGGGCCGAGACAGCTCATCAGCGGCCCGCCGCCCGCTGGGCCGCGACAGCTCGTCGGAGCCTCGCCGCTCACCGGGGCGAGTCAGCTCATCGGCCGGTCGCCGCTCACCGGGCCGTGACAGCTCATCGGCCGGCCGCCGCTCACCGGGGCGGGTCAGCTCATCGTTCGCCCGCCGCTCACCGGGCCGTGACAGCTCATCTGCCGGCCGCCGCTCGCCAGGACGTGACAGCTCATCTGCCGGCCGCCGCTCGCCAGGCCGTGACAGCTCATCGGGAGCCTGCCGGGAAGCGGACGAGTAGCTGCCGGAAGTGAGGCCGGGGCCAGGAACCGGCCGGCCGGTCGGGTTGGGTTGGCTCGGCACGAACGGCGCAATCGGCGGCGCGGAAGCCTGGGCCGCCGGCGGCGCGGAAGCCGGAGCAACCGGCGGCGACGACGCCGGAGCAGACCCCGAATAGGCGGGCGGCCCCGACCGTGGAGCCGGCGGCGCCGTCCG
>NZ_JBEZGQ010000887.1:0-3469 GCF_040650095.1 Actinoplanes sp. NPDC048791
GCGGTGCGGGGCTGGTGGCGCCGGTAGATGGGCAACGGCCAGACAGCACGGTACGGGGGGCCGGGCGGCACCGGCCCGGATCTCATCGGCTCCGGTGCGTTCCCGGTGGTCGCCGTCCACCCGCCGGAGCAACGGGCCGGCGCTCCCCAGCCGCAGGAGACCAGGGTCGACGTGGATGTGGCGCAGCCGCTCACCCGGCCACCCCCCGAGCCGTTCGCCCGGTCATCGGCGGGTGTACCAGACGGTCGCCCGGGTGGGCTGGAACGGATCGACGGCGGTGAGCCCGACCGCGAGACCCCGGTCGTTGATGTCCTCGCCCTGGCTGGTCTCCCGGCCGAGGGCATCGAGCTCCAGCGTCGCGCCCCGCCGCCAGACCACTCCCCTGGTGGCGCTGGTCCCGGTCCGGGACCCGACCACGTCGCCGCGCTCGTTGATCGCACTGCCCCAGGTCTGCGCGTGCGTCCCGGCGGCCGCGTCCAGGTCGGTCATGACGCCGTTCTCCCAGCGGAACGCCCGCTCGGAGCTGGTCGCACTCGCGGCGCTCCCGGTGATCTGGCCCCGGTTGTTGATGTCGGCGGCCCGCGAGTCGGCCCCGCCGAGCGTGCCCAGGTCGGTCATCCGGCCGTGCCGCCACCGGAACGCGTGGATGTCGCCGGTGGCGGTGGTGGCGAAACCGACGACCTCACCCCGGTCGTTGAGGTCGGTCACGGTGACCCGGTCGCCGCCGAGGGTGCCGAGGTCGGTGACCACTCCGCGGTCCCAGAAGTACGCCCGGCTGGCAAAGGTCTCGCCGGAGACATGGTGCGCGGCGATCTGACCCCACGCGTTCACTTTCATCGCGCTGGTGAAGCCGCTCGGGATGCCGGTGTCGGTCAGCACGCCGGCCCGCCAGTGGAACACGTGCTCGGAGCCGTCGGGCAGCGCGCTGCGGCCGGCCACGTCACCGTTGGCGCCGACCGAGCGGGCGTTGCTGGTCGGCCCGCCGAGCGTGCCGAGGTCGATCATCCGGCCGTGCCGCCACCGGAACGCGTGGGTGGAGCCGTCGGGCAGATCGCTGTCACCCACCACGTCACCGGCGTCGTTGAGATCGAACGCGCCGGTGAACGCACCGCCCAGCCCACCGATGTCGGTGTAGCGGCCGCGTTGCCAGATGGTGCCGCTGAGGAAGAGCAGCACCTGGTCCCGGTTGTTCACCCGCCAGGCGAGGGTGGCCTCCCCGCCGGGCGGCACGATGTCGACGCCGGGCACCACGCGGCTGGGTGGAGCGGCGGTCGCCGGGCCGGCCGTGGTCGCGAGCACCAGGCAGGCGACGGGCAGGACGGAGACTGTCAAGCGGCGCGCGATCGAACCGGCCATGACCCCACCTTCCGGTGACCCGCCACCGGCACTACCGGCGGCCCGGACTGCCACCAGAGCACACATCACATCGGCAGGCAACGACATTGCGCCAACCCGACTCCAGCGCTCCGTCGGGGCCGGCCGGGGTCTCCGACTGAAAGGGCGCCCACCTGGGTAGAGACACCCCGCTGATCGGCTGTTCGACGCGCGGAGGAAACGTGAACTATCGGGTCGAGTACAACGGCGAGGATCTCGAGCTCGCCACCCTGGACGCCGCGCTGGACAACGCGAAGCAGGCCATCGCCGCCGATATCGGACCGGTCAGCGGGTGGACCGTCGAGCACGACGAGTCGATCAACGACTGGTTCGTGCAGGGCGTGATCAACGGTGAGGCGGTCGGGGCGACCGCGGTCGTCACCGGTCCCGAGCCGATGATGGCCGCGCAGACCTATCCGCGGCACGCGCCGGCGCACAGCGACGATCTCGCCCGGCGGCGGGTGTTCACCGGGTCGACGCCGGCCGACGCGCTCGGCATGGCGGCGAACTGGCTGGCCGGCCGCCCGGAGGTCGTCGCCGTCGACGACCTGGGCTGGCGTCAGAAGCGCGACGGTTATGAGCTGCGGGTCTACTACCGCAGCTGACCCAGCTTGGCGTAGAGCAGGCGGTCGCGCCACGCGCCGCGGATCAGGAAGTGGTCGCGCAGGTGGCCTTCGCGGGTCATGCCGATCTTCTCCAGCACCCGGACCGAGCCGGCGTTCTCCGGGTCGCAGGTGGCGGTGATCCGGTGCAGGCCACCGCCGGTCAGGCCGAAGTCGAGGACCGCGCGGGCCGCCTCGGTCGCGTACCCCTGGCCCTGAACCGCCGGGGCGATCAGATAGCCCATCGTGCCGCGCCGGTGCTCCGGGCTCTCGAGGTGCAGCTCGGCCGAGCCGATGAGGGCCTGGTCCGCCCGGCGGACCACCGCGAACTTCCAGGTCCGGCGCGGCGTCTCGGTCTCCGACGCCAGGGCGTAGGTGAGGAAGACGCCGGTCTCCTCCGGCGTGTTCGGACCCCAGTCCATCCACCGCACGACCTGCGGGTCGCCGGCGATCACGTGCAGGGCCGCGTGGTCGTCGGCCCGGAACGGGCGCAGCAGCAGCCGCGCGGTGCTGAGTTCCATCGCGCGATTATCGCCCGGTGCCCGCGTTCAGCGCAGCGCGTAAGGCCTGGACCGGCCGTCCCCGGGGCTGGCTGAATGAGGTGATGACGCGCGCCGCCTACGACAAGATCGCCGACTGGTACGAGTCCGAGTTCATCCGCCCGCAGTCCGGTGAGGACGATCCGCTGGGCGTGCACGACGCACTGCGCGAGCTGCTCGGCCCCGGCGCGGGTCTCTGCCTGGAGATCGGCTGCGGGACGGGCGTGTACGCCGCGGCGGTCCGCCGGCTGGGCCGTACGCCCATCGGGGTGGACCTCTCCGCCGGGATGCTGCGGCACGCCGCCGGCCGACTCCCGGTCGCGCGGGGCGACGCCACCCGGCTGCCGTTCGCCGACGCCTCGGTGCCCGCGGTCATCGCGATGATGGTGCACACCGACATGCCCGGCTACCCGGCCGTGCTGCACGAGGTCCGCCGGGTGCTCGCGCCCGGCGGCGTCTTCGTGCACGTCGGCGTGCACCCGTGCTTCTGCGGCGCGTTCGCCGACCGCGCCGACCCGGCCGCCATCGTCGTCCGCCCCGGCTACCGCGAGCGCGGCTACAGCCGGGACTCCTGGACCAGCCAGGGCGTGCGCGACAAGGTCGGCGCGATGCACTTCCCGCTGGCCGAGCTGCTCGGCGCGTTCGTCGCCGCCGGGCTGACCGCGGACGGGTTCGTCGAGGGCGGCGAGCCGACGCCGATCACCTTCTCAGTGCGGGCCCGCTGACCACTCGGCCAGCGCGGTCTCGCTGGTGACGTGGTCCAGCGCGAGGATCGCCGCGCCGTGCAGCGCGCCGTCGTCGCCGTGCACCGCGTCGACCACCGGCGGCGGCTGTCCACGATGGAACGCCATGAGCCCGTCGGTGTAGGCCGTGTCGAAGACGTCCGGGGCGGCCGCGCGCAGCGGAGCGGCGAGCCCGCCGAGCGTGACCATGTCCGGGTCGTGCACGTTGACC
>NZ_JBEZGQ010000888.1:0-3466 GCF_040650095.1 Actinoplanes sp. NPDC048791
GCCCCCGCGCCGGGGCGGTGCCCGCTCCGCCGGCTCCCCGCAACCGCGCCGCGGCTCCCCGCGCGTCGCGCCCCCCCCCCGCCGCCCCGACCCGGGCCCGCAGCGACTGGGCCAGGTTCAGGGCGTCGAGGGCCCGGGACGGATCGTCGTCGCGTACGGAAAGGTGGCCGGCTCGTCCGGCGAGCACCGCGGCGTCCAGCGCGGCGCGGTCACCCGTACCCTCGAAAAGAGTGCGCAGGCCGACGCCCAGATTGACCGACGCCGGGCCGCGGAAGCGGTGTTCCGGCGGCAGCTCCTCGAGGGCGGCCCGCAGCATGCGGACCGCCTCCCGGACGTCGGCCGGCGCCTCGCCGCCGAGCTGACCGCCCTCCCCTGGGCCCGCGAGGAAATGCCGGTCGAGCAGCGCACAGCCGAGATGGATGGCGTTCGGGGCGAAGTACGGATCGCCCGGAGGCGCCGCGTCGACGCCGTGGCGGGCCGCGTCGATGGCCGCCGTCAGATCCGCCGGGTCGCGCGCCAGCCGGAACCGCTCGCGCAGGGCCGCACTGGAGTTGGACCACATGGCGGCCACCTGCCGGCGATCGGGCGCGAGGGCGAGCGCCTCGGCGCAGACCGCGACCGCCTCGTCCAGATCGTCGCGGGACCGGTAATGCTCGTAGCGGATCCGCAGCAGGTTGCCGAGGTTGGTGAGGTGGCCCGCCCGGCTCATCCGGTCCGGATCCCGCGCGGCGACGGCCTCCCGTGCCGCGGCGACCGCGGCGGTGAGATCCTCCGGCCGGCCGTCCACCTCGAAGAGCGTGCCCAGCACCGCCGCCAGCGTCGCGAGGGCGTTGGCGCGGGCGGATCCCGCACCCCGCTGCAGCCGGGCCCGCCGCTCGCAGGCGTCCGCCGCCCGCAGGAGATCGTCGTGCTGCTGCCGCAGCTGGAAACGTTGCCGCAGCGCGATCGCCAGGTTGGACAGCAGGACGTCGGTGCCGCGCTCGTCGGCGCCGGGCAGCGCTTCGTCGATCATCGAGATGATCTCGTCGAGCACAGCCAGGTCGGCGAATCCGCGCAGCAGCAGGCTCCCGGCGAGGTTCGCGACCAGCACGGGGGTCTGGGGGTCGTTCGCGGCGCGGGCCAGGGCGACCGCCTCCCGGTACGCGGTCACGGCGGCCTCGGCGTCGCCCGGCTGCGGCCGGTGCCGGAAACGGGCGGCCAGTGCGGCGCCCGACCGGGCCAGGGCCGCGATCCTGGCTTCTCCGTCGTCGGTGTCACCTGACGGTTCCAGACCGAGCTCGGGCCACAGTGGCCGGGGCACCCGCTCGGGTGAGGCCGTGGCGATGTAGCCGAAGAACTGCTTGGCCACGAGGTACTCGGGTTCTCGCTCGCCCGGCGGCAGCACCAGATACCGGGACCAGTGCAACGAGGCCACCAGGTAGAGCGCGCGGCCGACCTCCGCCGGTGCGACCGTCCGGTCGTGGAGAGCCCGCACGACCAGGTGCGCGTCGGCCAGTGCCTGCTCCGAGGTGACCGCCTCCCGGTCGCCGGTGAGGAACGCCTTGATCCGGTCGCTGAGCGCCGTCAACCCGCCGTCGCCGGGCATGTCACGGGCCGCCGGCCCGGCGCTGGAGGCGGCCGCGCACGGCATCGACGGGCGTAGGCGCCATGGGTGGAGATTCTATCGGCGCGTGGCACGGTAGAGGGGTGTCAAGTCCACGAGCGGCGGACGTGGTCCTGCTCACCGCGCTGCCCGTCGAGCACCGGGCCGTGCTGCGGGCGCTCGGCGGCGTGACCCGGGTCGGACCGTACCGGGTGGTCGCGCGGTGCCTGGCCGGCATGGGCAACACCGGCGCCGCGGCCGGGACGCAGCAGCTCATCGACACTCTGCGCCCGGCTGCCGTGCTGCTGCTGGGCATCGCCGGCGGGGCGCCGACGACGTCGGGCCTGGCGCTGGGCGACGTGCTGGTGGCCGACACCGTCGTCGGCTACGAGCCCGGCCGCCACGACAAGGCAGGCCTGCACCGGCGGCCCGACGTGCACCGGCCCGACTTCGCGCTGCTGGCCGCGGCGCGGGAGGTGGAGCCGGGCGAATGGGCGCCGTTCATCGACGCGGACCGTCCTGGCGGGAGCCCGGCGCCACCCCGGTCGCATCTCGGCACGGTCCTCAGTGGTGAGAAGGTGATCGCCGACGGGCGGGAGCTGGCCCGGCTGAGCCGCGCCTGGCCGAACACAGTGGGTGTCGAGATGGAGGGCCTGGGCGTCGCCACGGCCTCCTACCGCAGCGGCGCCGGTTTCCTGCTGATCAAGGCGGTCAGCGATCTGGCCGATCAGGACAAGGACGACGCCTGGCAGGAGTACGCGAGTGAGGCCGCGGCCCGCTTCGCGCTGGCCGTGCTGCGCCGGGAGCCGCTCACCAAGCGCGCCGACGACGAATCCACCGCCGAGGCGGAAGCGGACGAGCCGCGCATGTTCGCCCTCGCACCGGCGCACCGATCGCCCTGCCGGCTCGGTGCGGTGGCCGGCAGCATCCGCCGCGTGCGCTTCGCCGATGCCTGGGTGAGCAGCGAGAACACCGACATGGAGATGTCCCGGGCGGCCGAGTTCACGATCTCGGGCATCGTCCGCTACTGGGGTGCGCGCCGCGACGGCGGCGGCCGGATCGTCGACGACACCATCGCCCGCCAGCTGGCCGAGCAGGTGGGCAGCCGCCGGCCGGTCATGCCCGGGGCCGCGTTCGTCACCGGCTCGGGCTCGCTGGCGGACAGCCACCACGTCCGGGCGATCATCCACGTCGCCTCGGTCCAGGGCGAGCCGGGGGCCGGCTTCCGTCAGGTCCGCAACGTCGGTGTGTGCGTGACCAACGCCCTGGCGCTGGCCGAGACCCTCGACGTCACCAGCATCGTCCTCCCGCTGCTCGGCGTGGGCAGCGGGCACGGGGACCCGCAGGCCACCGCGACCGCCATGATCACCGCCGCGATCGATCATCTGAGCGGACGGGCCACGACCGGGCTCCGGGCGATCTACTTCCTCGGCTACACCCGGTCCGAGCTGGACACCCTCACCACGTGCCTGACGGAATCCCCGTACCTCCAGGCCCTTTGACCGCTCACTCCGCGCGCGCCAGCGAGGAGAGGATGATCTCCCGCGCCATCCGGACCGTGGCCGCCAAGGCGGCCGGATCCCGGCCGAGGCGTTCGGCGCCCGCGCGCATGACGCCGGACAACAGCTCCACCGCCAGGGGTACGTCGCCGACGTCGCGGAACTCACCGCGGGTGATGCCGTCCCGCACGACGTTCTCCACCTCCACCACGATCGCGTGGAACGGGCTGCCCGGCCCCTTCGGCGCCGCGGCGTCCGGCGGCCCGGAACCCGGCCGGAACATCAGCTGCAGGGCCTGGTCCGTGAACGCCTCCAGCACCGCCTCGATGATCTCCCGCAACCGCTCCGGGGCCGGCTCCGAAGGGGCCGGGCAGCCCGTTCCACG
>NZ_JBEZGQ010000889.1:0-3450 GCF_040650095.1 Actinoplanes sp. NPDC048791
GCCGGGCTGGCTGGCGGCCGGGCCGGCCGGGCGGCCGGGCGGCCGGGGCGGCCGGGCCGGCTGGGAAACGCATTCGGCCCGGATCCGGCACGGGCCGCTGAATATGAATGCGCGACGCATTTCGAAGTGCGCAACAAACGTCCCGGCCGCGGCACGCATTATCGCCGGGACTCCGCCGCGCCGGACCCACCGAATGGCCGTCATCCACCCGGGTGAAGCTCAAAGGAATCCCCACCGGACCACCATCCCGGAGCGTTTCTCTCATTAGCCACCCGAGCCGGACCCAGCCACCCGCCCGACCAGCACCGCGTGGCCGATCCCTTGCCACGCAACAGCCGTAAGGCCGACCACCTACCACGATCCAAGGCCCGCCCGCTCCGGCCTTTCCGCTTACCCCGGTCGTGGTTCATCACCCTTCCGGGCCCGCCCCGGGCCATTCGGCCGTTTACGTGATCGGCCGCCGCTGGCTTACCTTTTGTATCCCCGGCTGCGTCGTCCGCACGGTTCCGGAGGGAATTCCCGCTGAGCTGAGATACCCGGGCGGAGGTGTCGGCACATCGTCATCGTGGATCTTGTCACCGGGCCGGCTCTCGGCACCCTTGTTGTTCTTTCCGGTCTTCTCTGGGGCGTTGCCGGCGCCGGCCGGTGGCTGTTGCGGCCCGAGGTCGTCCGGGGCCGGGGGCTGCGGGACTGGCCCGCGCTCGCCCTCCTCGTCCCCCACATCCTCGTGGCCCTGCCGTTTCTGCTGGCCGGTGCGCCGTACCCGTTCTGGGTCGTGGCCGTGGTCGCCGCCGTTGCCGGGCTGGGGCGCGCCGGACTGCGGATGGGCGGGCGGCTGTCCGACGACGGCCGGGTCTTCAGCGTCTCCGGGCCCCTGCTGGCCGTACTGGTCGTCTCGACGCTGCTGCTGGAGTTCGGCGCGTTGCTCGTGGTCCGGCTCGCCGTGGTTCCTGATCCGGGCGGCACGTTCGCCAGCGGTTTCGCCCCCGACGCCCTGCGGCAGGCGTGGTCGGCGCTGGGTCAGCCGGCGCTCGGGATCGCCGTCGTGCTCGGAGTTGTCGCCTGGCTGAGCCGGTCCGCCGGCAGCAGAGCCCAGCGGGTACGCCGGGCCGTCACCTGGACCACCCGCACCGACAGCCTGGAGCACATCCACTCCGCCGCCCTGTCCGCGACGCTCGCCGGCGTTGTTCTCCTGCCGTTCGTCCTGCCGCTGTTCTTCGGCTCCGGGTCGGTCGCGCTGACTGCCGGGCCGGTCGCCACCCCCGAGTACGGGAAACTCCTCCTGCTCGCCGCCCTGGCCTTCGTAGTGGCCCGCGACAGCTTCCGGTTCCGGGCCGTGAGTGTCCTGGACACGTGGCGGGACATCCGCGACGGCGCCGGCAGCGTGTGGCGGGGCTCCACCTTGCGCGCCCTGTATCGCGCCGGTCGTTTCCTCGGTCTGCCGCTCGCTCTGTTCGGGCTGGTCGCCGTGGCCAGCGGGTTGCGGCACGACTTCGGCACCGTGGTGCCCGCCGCGCTGATGACGACCGGGGTGACCTGGGCCGCCACCCGGCGCAACGTGGAGCAGGACCGGGGCGGGGACCCCGGGCGGGCCGGATGGGCGGTACGGATGCTGTCCGCGTACCGGATCTTCATTGCTCTTGCCGTGCTGTTCATCGTCGGAGCCGTGAGCCTTTTCAGCACCGACTATGTCGGGGAGCGGGGCCGGGTCTGGAACGATCCCTGGGTCTTCCGCTGGGACGCGCCCTGCATGGCCGTCGACGTGCGCACGGAGTCCGGCCCGGCGGTCCCGGCCGGCCAGGTGCCCTGCCGCCGGTCGCTGGCCGCCGATGTGGAGAGTGAGCGGTCGCAGGTCGCGCGGGCGATCGCGGCCACCGCCGACGGCGGGCTCTGGGGGCGCGGGCTGCGCGACACGGCCGCCGGGGCGGTCACCGCCGGCACCACCGACTTCGTGCTGGCCGTCGTCTGGAACAAGCTCGGCGGGCTGGTCGTGATCGCGGTCGGGCTGCTGGTGGTCCTGCTCGGCGCCGGACTGGTACGGGCCAACGCGCCCCCGCCCGGCTACGAACGCCCGCCGGTGGCCATGCTGTTCGGCGCCGGACTGGGCGCGATGATCGTCGGGCAGTTCCTGTTCGTCCTCGCCGCGACCGCCAACCTGGTGCCGCACACCGGCATCCCGGCACCGTTCCTGTCCCGCGGCGGGCAGTCGACGCTCACGGTCGCGCTCGGCATCATCCTGACCCTGCTGGCCGCCCGCACCGCGGCAAACCGCGCAGCCCGAACGACCAGCCCGCCAACCCCAAGCCGGCCAGCACCCGGGACCGGAACCGGACCGGTAGCCCAGGCGGCAGCCGGACCAAGAGCATGGGCAGGACCCTGGTCCGGAGCCCGGGCGGGAACCTGGCCCGGAAACCGGGCGGGAGCCGGACCCGGAAACCGGCCCCGAACCGGACCGGGAACCCTGGCCGGAGCCGTAGCGGGAGCCGGGGCCGGGGCCGGAACAGGGCCTACCGAGCCGGCCCGCGTCGGCACCTCGCTGGTCACGGTCGGCGCGATGGTCGCCGTCGTGGCGGGTCTGACCCTCGTCCCCTACTCGGCGCCACGGCTCGCCGGTCTGCAACTGCCGGCCGTCTACGACCCGCATCGGGTCACGTGCCCAGCCCGTACCGCTGATCGCGCCGGACTCACCGCCCCGGCGCCGGACCCGGCAGCCTGCTCGACCGACCTCATCGCCCAGGCCCGCACCCGGGTCGAGCTGCGCTTCGGTGACCGGCCCGGTTTTGTCCTCGACCGCACCGGCGACGGCTGGCAGCCGGCGCCCGCGAGCCGGCCGGCCGGACTGACCCCGGCCGATCTGACCGGCCTGATCCGCGTCGCCGGCGGCCCGGCCGGGATCGTGGAACGCAGCTACCCCGCCGTGATCTCCGGTACCGCGGGGCCCGGTCTCGGGGACCGCCTGCTGCCCCCACCGGCCGGCGGCCGCGTCGACGGCCAGGTCCGGCTCACGCTCGATCCCGGGTGGCAGCATGCCGCGGCCGAGGCGCTGCGCGGTGGCACCCCCGCCGGCATCGTCGTCCTGGACGCGACCACCGGCGACGTGCTCGTCAGCGCCAGCACTCCGGTCGCGCCCACCAAGGTCAAACCTCCTCACGCCGAGGCGGCGGCCGCCGGGAAGTTCGCCGCTTCGCACAACTACTACGTGCGTCCGGATCCGGAGGGGCAGCTCGCGGACGGCCGGCCCGATCCGTGGTGCCCGCGGCGCAGCCGGGACGACATCGGCCAGGACGCGTGCTGGCGCTGGTCGCACGCCCCGCGACCGGCTCCCGCCGCCGACGCGGACGCGCGGGTCAACCGGGGCTTCGGCCGCCGCTACGGGCTCGGCTCCGCGTTCGACGTGGTGGTGGCCGCGGCCTACCTGGACAGCGACCGCGCCGGCGAGCCGCCGGCCGG